>JAOZRQ010000603.1 GCA_029940115.1 Desulfobacterales bacterium | reverse complement strand
AAACTCATAAACTAATGTGAAAGGAACAAATCATGCGTTTTTTCAATACAGCAGGGCCGGTGAACTGCAAGAACCATTACTGTCTGCCCCCTCTGGGCAGGTTCAATCTGGAGGAAATCCTGCATCTTATTGATCAGGAAAAATATTTTGTGCTCCACGCACCGAGACAGACAGGAAAGACCTCCTGTCTCCTCGCGCTGATGAAGCATCTGAACGCCGGGGGCAGGTACAGATGCCTTTATTTCAACGTGGAGGCGGCCCAGGGCGCGAGGGAGGATGTGTTCAGGGGGATAAGGGCCATTTTGAGCGAGATGGCATATCGCGCCCAGGCCCATCTGAAAGACGACCTTGTGCAGGACAGCTGGACCGAGGTGCTGGCCAAGAATGGTGAGGATGCCGCCCTCAAAGCGATGATCTCCGAATGGTGCATGAAGAGCGACCTGCCGCTGGTGCTTCTCATCGATGAGATCGACTCCCTGGTCGGGGACACGCTGATCTCCGTCCTGCGCCAGTTGCGGTCCGGATATGACAAGCGGCCCGCCCTCTTTCCCCAGAGCGTCATCCTCTGCGGGGTCAGGGATGTCAGGGACTATCGCATCCACTCGGGCAGGGAGAGGACGATCATCACCGGCGGGAGCGCGTTCAACATCAAGGCCGCGTCCCTGAGGCTGGGGGACTTCTCCAGGGAGGAGACCGGGGCGCTGTGCGACTGCCACACCGAGGAGACCGGGCAGGCATTTGAGCCGGCCGCGAGGGATGCTGTGTGGGAACTCTCCGAGGGGCAGCCTTGGCTGGTCAACGCGCTCGCCTACGAAACCAGCTTTACCATGAGGGAGAACAGGGACCGCACCGTGCCGATCACATCCGACATGATCGAGCAGGCCAAGGAGAATCTGATCCTCCGGAGGGAGACCCACATTGACCAGCTCGCGGACAAGCTCGCGGAGGAGAGGGTCCGCCGGGTCATCGGGCCGATTCTTGCGGGAGTCGGGCATCCCGAGGATATCCCCGAAGACGATCTCAGCTATGTCGAGGATCTCGGGCTGATCAAGATCAAGGGGAGTGTGCGCATCGCCAACCGTCTCTATCAGGAGGTGATCCCCCGATCCCTGACCTACGGAACCCAGGTGACCATCACCCATGAGAGCGCGTGGTACGTTCGCGAGTCGGACGGCATGCTCGACATGGACAAGCTACTCGCCGCGTTTCAGGACTTCTTCCGCAAGCATTCCGAAGCCTGGGAGGAGCGATTCCAATACAAGGAGGCCGGTCCCCAGTTGCTGATGCAGGCGTTTCTGCAGCGCGTGATCAATCAAGGCGGACAGATCCATCGGGAGTACGGACTCGGGAGAAAGCGGACCGATCTGCTGCTGATCTGGCGGGGCAAGGGGGGAAAGGTTCAGGAGGTGGCCATTGAGCTCAAAATCCGTTACCGCGGCACAGAGAAGACCGTTGAAGCGGGGCTCAAACAGACTCACAAATACATGGACAAATGCGGAACCGGGCATGGGCATCTGATCATCTTTGACAAGCGGAAGCTGACCCCATGGGACGAAAAGGTGTTCCGCAGGGAGGAGGAATATCAGGGGCGTCGGATAACGGTGTGGGGGATGTAAAAGAAACCCGGCTTTTTCTGACGGTTTGGGAATCTGCCCGTTCGGGAAAAAAGCCGGGTTTCTTGCCACCCACAACTTCGAGCTTACAGCTAATCCGAACTGCTCATGGCCATCAGAAACCGGACAATGTACCAGAACAGCAGGGCAACCGAGGCAAACAGGGACAAGGACGCGGCCACATACTGATCCGTGCGATAGTGATGGATGATGTTGGAGGTGTCGTAAAGAATCGCTCCTGTTGCAAAGAGGATCATCACCAGCGAGAAGAACAATCCCAGATTGAAGCCGAAGATGATGCTCATCACAATGAATCCGAGCGCGACAAAGCCGCCAATGCTCAAGATGCCGCCCAGAAATGAGAAATCCTTGCGAGTGGTAAACGCGGTAAAAGTCAGCCCCCCGAACAGCAACAGGGTGTATATCCCTGCCAAGGGAATCACATTGGGCGCGATCCGGCTTGCAATGTACAGCAGGGGCACAAAAATGATGGCTTGCGCGACCACATACAACACCAAGCCCATATACTGTTGCCGCCGCGAGGTTGATGATCGGGCCCATTTGTCAGCGACATAGGAGACCCCCATGAAGGCACCCAGCACGATCAGCCAACTGAATTTGCTGCCGACCATCAAACTCATAAGCGCAGGGGCCAGCGATGATGTCAGCAACAGATATTCCAGGCCCACGAAGCCCAGAATTGCAAAAGCCAGATGCTGGTAGGTTTTCCGGATGAACTCAGCCCTGACACTCTCCTGCTCAGATGCTGCCGGACGAGCATGAAGCCCGCCTCTTCCATAGCTTTCTTTCTGATGAAGTTCCATAAAATTCCCTCCTTACCTTAATAATTGTCGGAATCATTGCCGATCATGCCTGTCGAAAACTGTCGGCAAATGTCAATACCATTCTGAATGCCATAATCACGATGAGCAATGGCATTTATGAGACCTTCTCTGCAAGCCCATTCAGGATAAATGTATTTTTGTTCAAACCTTGCATCAGAGGCAAATTCTGTCTTATATGCCAAAAATGGCCGAAGATACTCCCAAGACCTTTCAATCAGCTGGAAAATGTTACCTTGCACGATTTCATCGGATGTGACATTATAGTTTTCGCCGGATTTGAGTTCCATACCGGAAATCTTCAGGACTCTCACCTGAGAACGCGGATGCCATCGCTGAACATCTTTCGCGAACAACAACAAGGCTGCCATTCTCAGACGCAAACCGTTTGGCGAATATTCGGCCAAACCGATTTGTTGCAGATATCTTTCAACACTCAATCCTCTGAGGTAGGCATCTGCGATGGTTTGAATACAAGGTATGTCCAAATCATTCACACTTGCGCCATCAACGAATTTCCTGTCATATTCACGAGATTTCATCTCTTGGCGGTCGAATGTGATCTGA
The DNA here is from genome assembly GCA_029940115.1 of Desulfobacterales bacterium. Taxonomy (GTDB): domain Bacteria; phylum Desulfobacterota; class Desulfobacteria; order Desulfobacterales; family 4be13; genus JAOZRQ01. The sequence goes on along the minus strand of JAOZRQ010000603.1, from coordinate 890 downwards.
CGGAATCTCACAGGAACAGAGCTTTTGTCTTTTCGTATCACACATCTGCCATCCGACAGTTGATAAATTTCAGATGTCCCTTTGTTCACTGAGAAAAACAACACCTATTTTCCTTCAATCTTTATTTTCAGAGCATAAACAAGGGGCGGATCATTACCGGGATATGCATATGTCTTGGGAGCAGAAAGCATTTTTTCAATCCCTGATTCTTTGTGGGGGATTCCGGTGACAGAACCGTCATCTTCAACTCCGATAAGCAACTCTCCGCCATCTGCATTGGCAAAGGCGACAAGAGCCTCACCAATATATCTGCAAAGACTTTTGACATTTCTTGGCTTTTTATCGTCAGGAGGCCCCTCAAACGCACTTTTAAACTCTCTGAAATGACTTTCTCCGAGCAAAATCGTGTTTTTGATACGTTCTTGCAACATTAACAAGTCGTCAGGCATCGTCACCTCTCAGTTGAATGGATATCTGCTGAATTTCTCTTTTTTCTTGGGTGTGTCCCACCTCGGCCAGAAACCCGGCTTTTTCCTTACCAGAAAAACCCGGATTTCTTTTTCTTTGGATTTGCCGTGTCAGAAAGCTTTTCTGCAAACGCGTCATGCTCAACATACTGACATGAACAAAATGTGTTGTCAAGACCCATCGCACGTTTTTTTCATGCCGTCCCCCATTTTTTTGAAACCTGTTTGCATCATGCAGTTTTCTTATGATTCCGGGTCTTGATCTTCGGCAGAAGCGGGAAACTGGAGGTTCGCTGTGAGCAAACAACATCCCCGCCGCGCTCGGTTCGGATTGCCAAATCCGAACCCTCTGCCGGATTTGGCAATCCGGCAGGAGCGGGGGAAGGCAGGAGCGGGGGAAGGCAGGAGCGGGGGAAGGCAGGA
>JAOZRQ010000602.1 GCA_029940115.1 Desulfobacterales bacterium | reverse complement strand
AACCACAAAATCGGTTGGAATCAGCTTTGATCCTGGTTCTAACGGTTTTTTGTGGTTGCATGTGATTTCGACAGTCACGATCCTGAAAGCCGGTCCGGGGACAGCCTGCCGCAACAATCCACAAACCGCGGATGGACGCTGATGAGCCTCGGCACGCAGGCCATCCGCGTTCATCCGCGTTCATCTGCGGATCACCATTTTCAGCCCGTGTCGGAAACCACAAAATCGGTTGGAATCAGCTTTGATCGAACTCCAAGTTTCAAATTCCGAGTCTCAAACCAGCCCGAGCACTTTCCACCAAGTGGCTGCCACCAATATGAGAATGATCAGCAAAATCGGCGTCGCCACCACGCCCACTCTTGTCAGGTCAGAGGATTTGAAGTAGCGGTAACTGTAGGCAATGGCGTTCGGGGGACAGCCGATGACAAGAAGCATGGCAAATGAGGTGGCTGTTCCGAGACACAACGCGAGCACCCTGGGATCGACGCCTTCGAGCTGGGCCATCGGGATCACGATGGGGAGAATCAGAGCGGCGGCAGCGACATTCGCCATTGCATTTGTGACCAACGCGCCGAACACGCCGACCCCGACAAAGAGCAACAACCATCCGCCTCCCTGAATCAACGGGAAGAAGAGGTTGGCAAAATAGTCGGCTGCCCCGGAATATCCCATGGCCAGACCCAGGGAAATGCCGCCGCCAAAGATGAACAGTGCGGTTCCCCATTCAAGGTTTTCATTGATGTCATCCCATTTCAGGACACCAGTGAGAATCAGAGCGGTGATCCCGGTCATACCCGTCACAGAGTAGTGAAAACCGTGAAAGCCTTTTGTCAGCCATAGCATGAATGATATGACGATGATTGCCAATGTTTTTTTCTCCAAAGCAGTCCACGGGCCAAGATCCTCATCAAATTTAGGCAGTTTGAATTTCGGATCCGGACGATAGACAAAATAGACAATGAGAACCGCCACCGGCACGGTGAGAATCGCCGCGGGCATGGCGAATTTCATCCACTCCAGAAAAGATATTTCGATGCCGGTAAACTCTTTGCAATCAAGAATTGACGAATGTCATTCTCAAATTTCGACCGGTAATAATTCACTCTTGAGGGATTGGACATGATCATGTCAATCTGCCGGGTGTGAATGGAGAGATACCCGATTATTCTGAGCCGCTCTTTCATGAATGCCGCTTCATGCCCCTTTGTGCGGGCGATGAGCGTATCTTCCGTCACTTCTGTCATGAAGCCGTGATCCTTCAGCATGTCTCCGATAAAGCGGACTCTGCCGAGTCTGCGCTGAAAATCCGCAGCGCCTCCCTTGAACTGAAAACTGACGTAATTCTCACCCGCCCTCTCACTGACAAGGGCCTCTGTGACGGAGAAATGGAAACCGAGTCTGGAATTCAGACTGCAATAGTTCTTTGAGATCATGAAATAGTTTTGCTCAGAATATTTTGAACGTACACCGGTGGTCAATGCGGTGTTTGCGGTCGCCTGGAACATGACCGACGCAAACCCTCTTCCGTCAATCGGCGGCGGCCCCTCCCAAGGAACAGCGACGATCCCATCCCAAAGAGCGAGCATGGGCACAGACGCGATATCTTCCAGCCTCACATATTTGCCATCCACTTCCTGCTTGAATCCGTCATCCAGATTCAACACCCACCACTGCATGGGCACTCTGTAATAAAGCTGTTTGCCGGATCTTTCGGAGAAATCATGCGCTCTGCCGAAACTGAACATCTCCTGCACCGATTTTTCATGGATGAAACGGGTGATGTCATGAAACGTCCGGCAATTCTCCGGCCTGAAATCAGGGGAATCCGGATCCAGAAGGTTCAGGGGAACGATATGCCTGCTCACCTGCTTCAGCGTCTCATACACCGGACTTCCCTCCATGAAATTGTTCTCTTTCCGCGAATCCGTCAGAAGGGATTCGATCCGGCCCTCATAGATCGTGAGACCGCTCGCATCAACGGTCACCAAGTCCCCGTCACTCACCTTGTCCGTGACTCCCTTCAGGCCGAACAGGGCAGGAACGCCGAACTCCCTTGCAACATTGGCGAGATGTCCGGCAAAGCCGCCCTCTTCCGTGACCAGAGCAGCGGCACGGTTCAGGAGAGACGCCCATTTGGGAAGCGCCTGCCGGATGACCAGAACGCCCCCTTCCGGAAATTGGAGGATGTCTATCCCTTTGTCTGCCAGATAGACGGCTCCGCAGGCCGCACCCGGACTCGCGGTCACCCCGCCTCTGACAATGAAATCCGAAACCCGAAGCTCAATCCCCGAAACTTGGTTCACCTTCTCCATCTGTTGCAAGGGCCGACATTGCAACAAAAAGACGGCTCCGTCATGATCAATGGCCCATTCAATATCCTGTGGGGATCCGTAATATTCCTCCAGTTGAACCGCAAGTTCCGCCAAGATCAGCGATTGATCATAATTCAAGGATGGCAGCAACCGGTTATCATCTTCCGTCAGATCAATGCGGCACACCCCCTCCTCCGGATAGCACACGAATTTCTTCTTCTTATCCTTTATATCCTTGTGAATGACGTGGCGGTTGGAAACCTGAAACTTAAAACTCGAAACTGGCGATTCAAGTTGCAAGCTCGAAGCTGTAAGCTGTAAGCTGTAAGCTGGTTCCCGACACTTGTCCCCGACGTCTTCTCCGACAAACCTGTTCCCGACGTTTTTTATCGGGGAAAACATTGGGGACAGGTTTGTCGGGGAAGATGTGTCGGGGAGAATGTTTTGAATTTCCTGTGTCACAGGTCTCGCCACCACAAAAAGATCACAGTCGGCGCTGCCGTCAACTACGGACTTGGGCAACCCCCATGCCGCGTTTATGAAGATCGAGTCATCTGAAATGTCAACCGGATTTCTCGAATAAACAACGCCTCCCGCGACAGCATCTATCATAACCAGACATCCGACGCACATGGAAATGTCCTCGTCCCTGAATCCCCTGTTCAATCGGTAAGTTGTCGCGGGAAGTCCGTATTTGCTCGCAAGGATATCCTTGTAGGCTTCAAACACATTTTCAGTGCTTACGTTCAACACAGAGCGATACTGACCTGCAAAGGAGCTGTCTGTCGAATCCTCCCCCAGTGCGCTGCTTCGCAATGCCATCCTCATCTCCGTTCCCTTTTCCGCCTCCAACTGCTTCCAGGCATCCATGATGGCATCTTCAATCGCCTTGGGGACTTCGGATCTGATGATCAGTTGCTGGATATCCGAACTCAGGGTGTAAAGCCTTTCCATGTCATCGCCATCCGCAGACTGGAAACGACGGTCAATCTCTGCTTGCAGGTCATTATGTTCCATGAACTTTTGACAGGCATGGGAGGTTATGACAAAACCGTCAGGCACGTTCAAGTGAATCCTGTTTTTTATCTCTCCGAGGTTCGCCATTTTGCTGCCCGTAAGATCGGCCATCTCTTTGTCTGTCAAATGCAAGGGAATGATCAGCCTTTCATCCTCTGCTACTCTTTTCCGGGCAAGGAGAAGGCGCACATTCTGTTCGGCAGCATCGAATTTGGAAACGAGTTCCTTGTACTTTCCCGGGGCAAGCTTTTCCAGCTTTCTTATCATCCGAAACACATTGACGGATGCGGCTGTGCACCTAGCTCTGACAAAGGTCATGCCAAAGGGATGTTTTCCTTGCAAAGCCTGCTCCATCTCGGCCATGATTTCGAGGGTCTTGTTGTTGGCGCCCAACAGGAGTTTGAAGCTGTGGTATCGCTCCTTGAACTCTATGCGGAGTTTTTCAACATCCGCCGCATCAGGTGCCGGTTTTTTTGAAAAAATTTTTTTCAGAAAATCAAGCATGGCTTTGAGACTCGAAATTTGCTGATTATATAGCCTTCAACAAAAAGATTGTCCGGAGTGCCAAACTTGCAGTTTGGCGGAGGCCAAAAAGATTG
>JAOZRQ010000601.1 GCA_029940115.1 Desulfobacterales bacterium | reverse complement strand
CTTGTGAGCTGTTTCAACAACAGGTGTTTTCTTGTTTGCGAACATTTGTTCTGCCTGGGCAAAGGCCCATTAAGGATTCTGTGTGAGCCGCTCTCTTGTTTTCACACCCAGACGGCAAATATCCGTTTGTCCTCAAACACGATCTGCTCCTGTCTGTACGCCTTGTTTTTGTTGAAGTCATAAATCAGCAGAAACCCCTCTTTGAGGGAATAGGTGTCCAGATAGTCGCTCAACTGTTTCAGCCCCTTTTGATGATATTTGGGGCCATGCCAGATCTTCAGTTCAATGACATGGCGCTGATGGCGATATGTTATGACAATATCCATGCGCCGTTCCTCAGAGACATTCGGTTCCTTGAAGTCGAATCCCCTGCCGTTGATGATCGGTCTGAGATAGGAGAGAAACAAGAGGCGACCCTCCCGCTCAAGAAACTTGGCGTCTTGGCCCGAATAATGCTCCTTCATGAATGCCTGGAAGCGTTGCATGATCCGTTTGACATCAAGCCCCTCACCAGCATAAAATTCCGGAACGCCGACACCGTTCAATTCAAGGTGTCTTGCCTGAAGCCGTTCGGACATGATGTGGGCGTAAATTCGCTGCTCGAAGATGCGGTTGTGAATCCGGCAGCGTCCCTGTTTCGATGGAACGATCATCCCATACAGATGGCCCAAGTTGATCACCGGATTCGTGATGGTGAACGGAAAGCTCACCCCGTTGATGGCAATTCGGGAGATCAGGTCATAGAGCTTCCGGTTGTTTTCCAAGTTCTTGGCAAGGCTGTCAAACAGAGTGGTGGTATATCCCTCATCCGTGATCATCCTGAAAGCCGTTTCCACATCATCCAGCGACCAGCTCCTCTCCTCACGCTGACATATGATCTCCTCGTCAATGAATTTGCAGAGCTTGCTGACCAGCCAAGGATAGCCGGACGTATAATAGTGCAACTTTTCGGCAATGCCCGGGATATCCGGACTGATGTTCTTTTCCCGGCTATAATCCTGAAGCATGGTCTCAATCTCATGCGGGGAAAGACTCATGTCCACCTTGAAATCCGCCGCGATGTTCCATGGGCTGTTGTATTTATCCTGAGCGGAGTCGAAGGACTGTCTGTCGTCATCAGGTCGGATATTGGCCTTGAGGGTCTTGATGTCATGGACGCCTGCGAGAATGACCGAGTGGAAGGTGTGATCCTGACCTTCATTTCTCTGCAGATACTTGTTCCTCAACATCCCCAGAAAAGTCAGAAACAATGAGTTGCCACTGCTTTTGTCCACCTCATCAATCAGCAGCACCACCGACTTTTTCGGCATCATGTCCCGCACAAATTGGGTGACAAAGCGGGACAGGGCCGGGAAGGTGGTCACCTGATCAATGTGTTGTTCAACAAAACTGGCCGGTTCTGCCAAGTTGTGAAATTCAAGCCTGCCCAGCATCATCATCAACAACTCATATATCAGTCCCTCTTTCTGAAAGCCATCCGTGTCAATTTCCTCAAAAGAGATTTTCAAGGCGACATGATCGGCGCTTTCATTCAGGCGTTTGTCCAAGAGCGACAGGGTTGTCGTCTTGCCAAACTGTCGGGGACGGTTGATGGTGAAATATTTCCCTTTTTCGATCAGCCGGATGATGCTTTCGATCTTTCCGGATGTGTCCGCCATGTAATGCCTTCCGGGAACACACAATCCGGTGTCATTGAATTCTCTTTCCATGTCAAAGGCTCCTTGTCAGTTATCCGTTGCCAGTTGTCAGTATTCTCCAGTCATAACCATGTCGTTTTGACACATCTGGCACCTCGGTGTTTCCAACATTGCCATCAGTTTTGCATTTAATAACGCGACAGAATCCTCTTGGCTTCCGTAATACAGCGCATCTTTGGCCGTACCGATTTTGATCAGATCGCCATTCAGAGGGAGTTTGTTCTCCCTCAAAGTGCCTGTGACATAAGCTTGTCTCAACAACAACAAAGCCTGAACAATCGTTGATTTCCCAGGTCCGTTGATTCCTGCGAAAAGGGTCATTTTGCCGAAGGTTGTAGGTTGATTTCTTCACTTTCTATCTTTCGCATCACCTGAAATACAGTCATTGGTTTGGGATCAACCTGAATCCTGCTCGGATCATAAGGTTGCCTGATCGGCTCATCCTCACTTAAAATCTCCTCATCATCAATGCCTTGGTCTAATCTGTCTCTTGTCATGTTACATTCTCCAAAGAATTCCACTCGATCATCAAGTTTTTTTTGGGGCCTTGGTTCTGGAGCCTTGACACCGGATTCCATATCCGGCTTCCGGGTCGCGGGCCGTCATGGAATCCGGCTTGGTAGTCCGGGATCCCCAGAACCGAGAACCCAGAACCCAGAACCCCACATCACTTCCCAATGCAAAACCTGTCAAATATCTGATCCAGCACATCCTCATTCACGGTGGCTCCTGTGATCTCTCCGAGCAGGTCAATGGCTTCCCGGAGGTCAATGGTGACCAGTTCAAGGGGGAGTCCGCTTTGAAGGCCGTCCACGGCCGCGGCCGCGGCCCGGATACTTCTCTCCAGCACAAGCTTGTGTCTCAGGTTGGGAACAATCGGATCTTCCTCATGCTTTCCCACGAATTTCTCCGCGACCAGCTTCCGGATCCTCCCGATTCCCGTGTCGCACAGGGCCGATGTCCTTATGACAACAGGCATGTCCCAGTCTTCGGGAATCTCAACCGCTACTCGGTCCGCCACGAGATCCGATTTGTTCGCGACGAGGATGAACGGTTTGTGGCAAATCTTTTCATGGATCTGATGATCATCATCTGTCAACGGTCGGCTGATATCCGTCACAAAGAGGATCATGTCCGCATGGCCGATCTGCTCAAGAGTTCTTTTGATGCCCAACACCTCAACCGGATCTTCGGTCTCATGCAGGCCGGCGGTGTCGGTGAGAAGAACCGGAATCCCCTGAATGCTCAAGGTGTCCTCTATGGCGTCCCGGGTGGTTCCGGGCACCGGTGTCACAATGGTACGCTCTCTTCCGAGCAGCGCGTTCATCAGGCTTGACTTTCCCACATTGGGCCTGCCGACAATCAGGGTTTTCAGGCCCTCTCTCAGAAAATGGGCATTCTCATATCGGTCAGCCAACTTCTGCAACGGCTGAACCACCTCATGCTGAATCGCCTCGCATATGAGATCGGCATCACCCAAATCCTCATCCTCCATCTCCTCCGGGAAATCAATGGCCGCCTCTGCACGGCTCAGGATTACGAGCAACGCGTCTCTGACAGATTCAATCCGCTCACTCATTCCTCCCCTGATATGGGCAGTGGCCGCATCAAGGGCCTTGCGGGTCCTCGCGTGGATGATGTCAATGACCGCCTCGGCCTGGGTCAGATCAATGCGGCCGCTGAGATACGCTCTTTTGGTGAACTCCCCTGGCTCCGCAAGCCTGGCACCATGGTTCAGCACCAGGTCCAGAATGGAACGCAGTCCCACCGGGCCCGCATGGGCCTGAATCTCCACAACATCCTCACGGGTATAAGAACGGGGGGCACATAAGACCGCAAGAAGAACCTCATCAAGAACACGGCCGCTTTCAGGGTCTTTGACATGTCCATGGTAAAGCCGATGAGACTGAAAAGAGCGATCTTCTCCTGAAAAAGAGACATCCCTGGCCGACGGTTGAAAAAGGGATGCGGCGATGGAGACCGCATCTTGTCCGGAAATTTTGATGATGCCGATGCCGCCACGTCCCGGAGGCGTCGCGATGGCGGCAATGGTCGTCTGGATCATGGTCAAGGTGTGGGTGGTTCCAAGTCTTTTCAAAAAACCTGGTTTCTTGAATGCCGCCACGTCGCGATGGCGGCAGGTCATGGTCAAGGTGTGGGTTGTTCCAGGGAAACCAAGTTTTGGCATCCTTCATTTCATATGAAAAGTGGTTTGCACTTTTCGGATGGGAAA
>JAOZRQ010000128.1 GCA_029940115.1 Desulfobacterales bacterium | reverse complement strand
AAAGCTGCAAGCTCAAAGCTGCAAGCTCAAAGCTGCAAGCTCAAAGCTGCAAGCTGTAAGCCTTTGAGCTTACAGCTATCCGCCCTTCAGCTTTTCATACGCCTTCCCTTCAGCCAAGGCAGTCTTTGTCATTTCCATCCCTTGGGAAAGATGTTTTCCCATGGCAACCGCGCAGATCTGACATCCGAATTCACGCAACTGAGTTTCAGAAGACATAAGGATTCCTTTTCTCGGCGAGGGGCAATGGGTGAGGGGCAATGGACGAGGGGCAATGGGCAATGGGTCCATCAGCCAATCACCTGTCCCATCAGTCAATCGGCCAATCGCCTGTCACCCATCAGCCCCTCGCCTCTCGCCCCTTGCCATCGCCCGTTTTCCAGCAACCTGTCATGGATGTTGTCAAAGCCGCCATTGGACATGACTAGAACCACGTCACCGGTTCTTGCCTCCGCGGTCAGGAAGTCTATGATCGATTCTGTGTCAGAGAAGTGATGTGCGGCCTTTCCCCGATCCCTCAGATCCTGCACCAGCTTTTCAGATGAGAACCGCTCATCAGGGGGAATCTTGTCGAGCCGGGAGGGTTTTCGGATGCAGATCAGATCCGCAGAGTCAAATGAGGGCGGATACACGTCTTGGAATATCTTACGCATACTTGAATTGGTCCTCGGCTCAAATACCGCGATGAGCCTGCCCTCTGGATAGAACGGCTTCACTGCACGGATGGTCTCCCGGACAGCGGTGGGATGATGGGCGAAGTCGTCCATCACCGTAATCCCCCGCGTCTCCCCGCGCACCTCCTGACGCCGCCTCACCCCCTGAAACGTCTCCAATGCCCTTTCGATATCCCCGATGGGTATCCCCATCTGGTCGGCAATGGCGATCACCGACAATGCGTTCAGCAAATTGTGCTCTCCCACAAGATGAGTTTCAAAGGTGCCGAACAAACTCCCCGTCTTTGTCACTTCAAAGCGCGTCCGAGGCGGTTCGATGGAAACCTCGCCCAGACGCCAGAATGAATCTGACGATTTCCCATATCGGATCACCTGACATGCCCTGTTTCTGACCAGTTCCCCCACATTTTCGTCAGCGTCAAACGCGAGAAGTGTGCTTGACGGGGAGATTTTGGAGACAAACGCGTCAAAGGTGTTTTTGATATGATCGATATCGGCGAATATGTCCGCATGATCAAACTCGATGCTGGTCAGCACCGCCATGAAGGGATCATAATGCAGAAACTTGGGGCCTTTGTCAAAGAATGCGGTGTCGTACTCGTCCCCCTCGATCACGATAAATTCCCCTTTTCCGATCCGGTAATTGCTGTCAAAGTCCTTTAATATCCCGCCGATCATAAAGGAGGGGTCAAGATTAGCCTCATAAAGTATCCAGGCCAAGAGGGAAGATGTGGTGGTCTTGCCATGGGTTCCTGTGATGACCAGGGCCTTTTTCCCATCCGCCAGAAATCGGTTCACCGCTTGGGGCATTGAGCAGAAATCAAGCCCGAGTCTTGTCATCTCCTCCGCCTCTGGATGGGTCTGGGGCACCGCGTTGCCGACAATGACAAGGTCCGGGCGGTGGGCCAGGTTCTCTTTGGCAAATCCCTCAGCCACCTCAATCCCTTTGGCGGCCAAAAAGTCGCTCATGGGCGGATAGACCGCCTGATCAGAGCCGGTCACGTCAAATCCCATCTCCCTGAGCGCGCAGGCCAGCGCGCCCATTGCCGTGCCACAGACCGCAATCAGGTGGATCCGTTCAATTTTGGTGAAATCTTTGCCCGATTTTTTGTTGAGGGAGAATTCATCTGATAGGGTGTCTGTCATTTTTGCGTTCCCTTCTGTAAAGTTGTGCAACTTTCCAAAAGATTCTCTAAAAAATGCTTGGCGAATTGGCAAATCCGGTAGGCCGGTTCCAACTGCCGCCCAAAGTTCGTAGTTCCACCTTTAGATGGTTCCACACCGCCTAAAGGCGGAACTACAAACTGGTCGCCTCTTTGCCATGCCGCCACCTTTTGTTCCATTCTCTTCAGGCTTCGCCGCAGATTCTCTGACTTCACCCGGATGAACTTCTGGTCTTTTTCATCCGTTGCTGGCCTCTTCTCACAGAACCCTTGTATCATATGAATAATCTCTTTTCCATACATTTCCTGGAAAAAATGCCGGGGATCTCGAAGCCCGCCCGAGTTCATGGTGGTTGTCCTCACAACCGTCCTCTGCCTCCGGGGAAGATGAACTTTCGGAACACGAGCCACAGTGGTCTTTCGGAGAAGACCTTTTTCCGGAATTTCCGAAGGGACTTCGACTTTCTCCTGTTCAATCGCATTGCGATTGGGGAGGTCGTGGGCACGACAGGCACAAGGGTGGCCGCCATGGGTTGCACCTTCGTGCCGAAAGGCGGCGATCAGACATGCGGCGTTGACGACTGGTTTCGGAACGGTTGCGCCGACAGGAACGAGAAGGGGCTCGATCTTTCCGTGATCGCGATTGTCGACGTCGACCGCAAGACGGCGTACTCTCTTTCCGCCATGCAGACTCCCCCAATTTTGCATCTCTGATCGCTGATAACCTTTAGCGCGAAGCCGGGTTTTTTCGGGGCCTTTTGGCAGACAACTTTTGTCCCTCTCCTGTCTGAACCGGGATTTGGGGGATTACCAGGATGATCCGTTCGTCCGTTGTCCCGTCGGGCATTTGAGAGAGCTCAACCAAAGGAGTGCGAAAAAGGCGGTCTCATTGTCTTTTGACCTTCGGCGGTTCAAATATCCATTGCCTTTCAACCTGACACATCGAGCAACTTTTTTTGCGTCCTGAAACCCTTTGGCATCGGGAAAAACTCGAAATGTCAACTGAAGCCGGGTTTTTTCCTGCGGTGTGCCAATATCAAAAGGAGCTTGAGATGTCAAACAATGTCTCTTTGGCAACTTCAACATTCCGGAGAGTTCAAGCAAGGGAGTGCAAGAAGGGCGGTTTCATTGCCTGCAAACTTTTTGCCACACCGCCTAAAGGCGGAACTACAAACTTTTTGGTTTGATGGAGGACGGGCATTTAAAAAAACCCAAAAAACCGGGCCTGAAGGCCCGGTTTTTAAAGGAATCCCCTTTTGCAAAGGGGGGGTAAGGGGGGGGAATACCCTCTGCAAAAGGGGGAGGGAATTATTTCCACCGGGAATTATGGTGGAAGCAATGAAAAAGAAATTCTACTATTTATATATAGCAAGGATGATGCCAACTGCCTCAAAAAATCTGATTTTTTTTAATATCCATTAATATCAATAAGTTATAAGATATTACCTGCGAAGAGGAAACGCATGGGAAAGCATATGAAGTGTTCAATTTGAACAATCTGTTTAAACAGATTGTTCAAATTGAACACATGGCATTTCACACGTTCCGACCAAAATTTCGATCGGTTCCATGCAGCGTCACCTACAAAGGAAGCCTGAAACAAAGATTGACGTGAGGGCTGATCTTGGTAATCCTTTAAACTCAGAATCTCATATAATCTCATAATCTCACAAATCCTGGTTCAGACAATGAGGGCAAAAGTTGTTTGCCAAAAACCGGACAAAAATTTGCCACACGCTTAACAACCAACCCAAAAAAATGACAGACAATGACACATCAACGTCTGAACCCCACAGAAACAAAAACGAACATCGAAACAAGGAAACCAAATTTGATTTACATAGGTACATGGTCCCAGACCTGATTTTATAATCATCGTCTCTGCATGTTACAAGGCTTGATCTCATGATCCTGTCGGATTAGCCAAATCTGGCCAATTTCAACCGAGCGCACAGAATTTTTCTGCCATTTTAAACTTTTAGGTTGAATTTTCATGCCAAAACTGTAAAAAATAGAAGATGGCAGATCAAAATCGGACAGATGTTCATTCTGAAAATCTGCACGGTTTTGATCGGTCGAAAATAATCGTGGAAAAAGGAAGAAAGGAGAAACCCCATGAAAGAGCTTCGGCAGGGCAGGTCGGTTTGGATGTGCCTTACAATGACAGTCGCGCTCCTTTTGTTTGTAGCATGTTCCAGTTTGCAATTCGCCAAGGAGGGGGTGGGGGCATCAGGCTCCCGAACGGCGGCCGCCCGGAAAAGCAAGAATTCTCCACTTTATCACGACTTCGGAGATGTGCTTATCCCGAGTGAGCTGAAAATTGACAAACGCTTATCTTTCATATATCACACACCCGGTTTTTCAGGAGGTGTCCTTTCCCTGAAGGGAAGGGTTGAGATGAATTCGCTGATCGCCTTTTTTGAAACCAACATGTCCAGGGACAACTGGCGGCTGATCAGTTCCTTCAAATCCCCTCGCACCATCATGTTGTTTCACAAAGAAAACAAATGGTGCGTGACCAGCATCTCTGAAAAAGAATTCAACACATATGTGGAAATATGGGTGGCACCCACCGTAAATGAAATGGAGACCAGAAGGGGTGATGATGGGCTTCTGAAGTGAGGCTTGAAACTTGAAACTTGAAACTTGAAAATAGGGAAATGAAAACAGACCTTACTGACAAGACGATTGTACTGGGAGTCACGGGGGGGATTGCCGCCTACAAAAGTGTGGAACTGTTGAGGCTCCTCAGAAAGCAGGGGGCCAATGTCCGGGTCATGATGACCCGGAATGCCTGTGAGTTTGTGGGGCCCCTGACCTTTGAGGCGTTGTCCGAGCACCCGGTGTCGAACAGCCTTTTTGACAAAGGGGATGACGCGCCCATCCGACATATTGACTGGGCCCGGGAAGCGGACGCGGTGGTGATCGCCCCTGCCACCGCGAATATCATCGGGAAACTCGCGGGCGGCATCGCGGATGACGCGTTGAGCACCTTCATGCTTGCGGTCACATCCCCTGTCATCCTCTGTCCCTCCATGAACACCCACATGTACCAGAACCGGGCTGTTCAGAAAAATCTGGGGACGCTCAAGTCCTACGGATATTTCATCGTGAAACCGGAGGCCGGGGACCTCGCATGCGGCACCACCGGACCCGGCCGCCTTCCCGACCCGCCGGACATACTGGACCGGGTCTTATATCGTCTCACCCCGAGTGATCTGAAAGGGAAACGGTTCCTTGTCACCGCGGGCCCCACCCGTGAGCACTTTGACCCGGTCCGGTTCATCAGCAACCCCTCTTCTGGAAAAATGGGGTACGCGATTGCACGGGCCGCGGAACATCGGGGGGGGCATGTGACTCTGGTTTCAGGCCCCGTGACGATCCCGCCGCCGCTGAATGTCAGCGTGGTCAGGGTGTTGAGCGCGCAGGAGATGGCCCGGGCGGTCTTTGACCGGATGGAGCAGTCGGACATGATCATCAAAACCGCGGCGGTATCCGATTACAGACCCAAGGAGCAGGCAACGCATAAGATCAAGAAGGGGGAGAAGGAAAAGACATTGGCCCTGCAAAAAAATCCGGACATCCTAAAGGAACTCGGCAGGCGGAAAAGAAAACAGGTCCTCGTGGGGTTTGCCGCAGAAACCCAAGAACTCGAAAAGAACGCGGGGAAGAAGCTTGCCGAAAAGAATCTGGACATGATTGTGGGAAACCTTCTGACCCAGCCGGAATCCGGTTTCGGGACAGACACCAATCAGGTGACCCTCTTTTACAGAGACGGATCAAAGGAACCGCTTGATGTCATGGAAAAAGATGCGGTGGCGCATCTTCTTCTGGATCGGATCATCGAGCGGATCATCAGGAGATAAATGTTTGTCACATTTGAGGGGATTGAGGGCGCGGGAAAGACGACCCAGATCAGGCATCTCTTTGCATACCTGCAAACCAGGGGGCTGGACGGCTTGGTCACCCGGGAGCCAGGCGGCACAGCGATCGGGCGAGACATACGGGCCATCCTCCTTGATCCTGGAAACATGGATATGGATTTCCGGGCCGAACTGCTCTTGTACATGGCGGACCGAGTTCAGCATGTCAACAAAGTGGTGAAGCCCGCCTTGTCCAAAGGCAGAATCGTCCTGTGCGACCGATATGATGATGCCACGCTGGCTTACCAAGGATTTGCAAGGGGACTTGATGTCGGGTTTATCCGCGCCTTGTACCAACTGGTTCTTGGGGATTTCAAGCCCGATCTGACCTTCCTGCTCGATCTTCCGCCTGAAACCGGCCTCTCCCGGGCTTGGAAGGAGATTGAAACCGGTTCCCGGCCCGGCAGTGAGACGCGGTTTGAGAAGGAGAAGATCGCCTTTCACAAGAAGGTGAGGGCCGGGTACCTTGCGCTTGCCCGGTCCGAGCCGGAGCGGTTCAAGGTGATTGATGCCTCACGGGATGAAGAGCAGGTTCGACATGACACTTTGGCGGGGTTTGCCGGCTTTTTTCCTGATCACACAGTTGAATGATTTCAGTCCACATGAAACTTAATGAAATATTGAGAGTGCGGCACAGTTTTGCCCACGGATTTTCCATTCCTGCATATTCATGGACCCAGAGCCCCAACGGCCGTGTCAGACTCACCAGCAAAGCATTGTCAGATGTGGGGGCTTTTTTTGACCACTTGGTCCGTGTCACAGACAACGGCATGAAGCAACATATTGAACAGACCTATTCAATCCGGTTGGCTTGGTGATCGTTTGTAGCCTTTAGGCGGTAGCGGCACCGCCTAAAGGCGGAACTGCAAACTTCCAATTCACCCCTCAACCAATTTGCAAATCTGAGCCACGGCCCTTTCAAGGGTCAGCTTGCTCAAGTTGAGTACCAGATGATAAAGATAGGGCTGGTCATAATCCTCCTTGCCGAAGTAGCGATACAGATTCTTCCGTCTTTTCCCCTGCTTGTCCACAATCAGGGTGGCCTGTCGCTTTGAGAGATTGTAATTCTTCTCCATGAATTTCACCCGGTCCTCATAATCGGCCACAAGAAGCAGATGCCAGACATTTTCATGATCTCTCAGAACATATTGCCCGCCCCTGCCGATGATGACACAGTCTCCCTCCTCGGCAAGCTCCTTTATGATTTCATGGAGCAGATTGACGTAGATATGCCCGTCAATATATCCCTTTTTATGTTCTGAAAGTCGTTCCACATAGCTTTTCCGGAACGGCCCCATTCCGGAAATGAATCTCAGCAGGGGACCGCCCGCCTCTTTTTCAATCGACTTGACCCAGTTGGGGGAAACCTTTGCCTTGTCCGCGATCTTTTCGATCATATTCTCATCAATCAGATTATATCCGAGTTTGTCAGCAACTTCTTCTCCCAAGGTCCTTCCACCAGCACCGAATTGTCTCGAAATTGTGATAGTCGCCATTCGTTGGTCTCCTCCTTGGCAATGGTCAAACAACCTTCTTGTCATGACAGATCCGGGCGTTCGGATGTGTCAACCCAAGGAAGTTGTTTGACCTTCGTTCATTTTAACATCAAGTACTTGGCCATATGTTGGCATCCTTCATTTTGTCTGAAAGGCAGCTTGCGCCTTCAGATGAATTGAGAAGTTTGTAGTTCCGCCTTCAGGCGGTGTCGCACCGCCTGAACGCGGAACTACAAACTGCCCAAAATATATATCACAGGGAAAAACGGTTTGCAAGCAAAAATTTGGAAGATCGGCTTTTCGGATTTGTCAATCCGAAACGAGCGGGGTGGAAGACATTGAGCCCGGCATTTCGGATTTGTCAATCCGAAACGAGCGGCAAGCGATTTGACCTCCCAAACCACAAGAATCTTTTGTCAGCCCTCTGTCAGATCAGGCATTTTTTTCTTGACATCATCTGTCAGTTTTTTTAAACAAGTAATTACATTATAGCTAAAATGTAACTACTACACCACTTTTTAAATTCGTACCCCCTTGATCGCCTCAGATTGCCGCCGGATTTGGCAATCCGGCGGGAGCAGAGGGCGTGACGAACTTATGAATTGCTGTACTACTTTCATGCTGAGTACAGGACAAAAAAAATGATTGGGGAAAAGAAACCCGGCTTTTTCCTGCTGTTGGGAAGCCTGCCTGTTTGGAAAAAAGCCGGGTTTCTCGCCCGTTCCCGATTTTTTGTCCTGTACACAGACTTTCATGGCAAGATCATTTTTGGATGACAAGAAATTTGTCGCTCCGCGTTTGGGCGGTACCGTACCGCCTGAAGGCGGAACGACAAACTTTCCGACTGTTGAGGATTCAATCATGACGCGTACCATCAGACTGACCATTAACGGACAGGAAATCGAAGCACTGGCCGGCAACACCATCCTGGAGGCGGCCAGACATGCGGGAGTCTATATTCCGACCCTGTGCCACCATCCGAATCTGCCGCCGGCAAAGCAGGGATCGCCGGCAAAGGGGGTCTATCAGGGGGAACTGAGAATCGAAAACGCCATGCCCGAAGAGCCGGCCAAAGGTTGCGGGCTCTGTGTGGTGGAGGTGGAAGGGCAGCCAGAACTTGTGGACTCGTGTGGCACCGAGGCCCAGGAAGGCATGGTGATCACCACCGAAAGTGACCGGATCAAGGCCAAAAGACAGGAGAACTTGGTTCCCATCCTTTCTCGCCATCGCCATGCCTGCCTGACCTGCGCGCAGCAGGAGGGATGCCCCCGGAGCCAATGTTCCTCCAACGTGCCTGAAAATGAGAGGTGCTGTCCCCAATTCGGGCATTGTGAGCTCCAGAACGTGGCCAACTATGTCGGGATATCCGACGCGACCCCGAAATGGGTTCCGATTGATCTGCCGATATTCAAGGACCATCCCCTTTTCCAACGGGATTACAATCTCTGCATCGGCTGCACCCGCTGTGTCAGGGCATGCCGAGACCTCAGAGGGATCGAGGCCATCGGATTTGTTTACGATGAAAAGGGGAACGCCCAGATCGGAACCCTTGGCCCGACCTTGGAGGAGTCGGGTTGCAAGTTCTGCACCGCGTGTGTGGAGGTCTGCCCCACCGGCGCACTCACGGACAAAGCCGTGCATCCGGGAAGAAAGGCGGAGGAACTGGTCCCCTGCCAGACCGCCTGTCCCGCGCATGTTGACATCCCGGGATACCTGCGGCTGATTGCCGAAGGCCGACGGGATGAGGCGAACGCGGTCATTCGAGAGAACGTGCCGCTTCCCGGAATCCTGGGAAGGGTCTGCATCCATCCGTGTGAGGAGGTGTGCCGACGGGGAGAGGTGAATGAACCGGTCTCCATATGCGCGCTGAAACGATACGCCGCGGACGGGGACAAGGGGCTGTGGAAAGCGCGTTCCCAAGTCCGACCAGATACAGGGAAGAAGATAGCCGTTGTCGGCTCCGGCCCAGCAGGGCTGACTGCCGCGTTTCATCTGCGAAAACAAGGACACCAAGTCACCATTTTTGAGGCCCTGAACCATGCCGGCGGCATGATGCGCCATGGGATTCCGGCCTATCGTCTCCCCGATGAGGTTCTGGAAAAGGAGATCAAAGACATTCTGGACACCGGGATTGACTTCAAGCCGAACCAGACCTTGGGCAACGATTTCACTCTGGAGCAGCTCAAAGATGACGGGTATGACGCGGTCTTTCTGGGGGTTGGCGCGCAACTGAGCCGACGGATCCCCTTGGAAGGGTGTGACCTCCCGGATGTGCTGTGGGGGATTGACTTTCTCAGGGATGTCGCAGAAGGGAAGGCGGTCCGCTTGCGGGAGAATGTTCTTGTGATCGGCGGCGGGAACGTGGCGGTTGATGTGGCCATGACCGCGCTGCGCTGTGGAGCCGAGGATGTGAAAATGGCCTGTTTGGAGAGTGATGCCGAGATGCCGGCGAGTCCTTGGGAGCTTGCGGGCGCGGTCGCCGAAGGGGTCCAGATCATGCCCTCCTGGGGACCTGAGAAGATTCTGAGCGCGGAGGGGAAGGTGACAGGGATTGACATGGTGGAATGCACCTGTGTGTTCGACGAGCAGGGGAATTTCTGCCCCGAGTTCAGCGATAAAAAAGAATGCGTTCTGATTGATCAGATCATCCTCGCCATCGGCCAGGCATCGGACCTCTCCTTTTTGGAAGACGGCAGCCCGATCTCTCTGGAGCGGGGGTTGATTGTGGTGGATCAGGATACCCTTGAAACTGGAATGAAGGGGATCTATGCCGGCGGTGATGTGGCAAAGGCCCCGGGAGCCATCATCCACGCCATTGCCGCGGGGCGGAAAGTCGCGTCATCCATTGACAAGGCTCTGGGCGGGTCGGGTGAGATGGATGAGGTACTGTTTCAGCGGGAGGCCCCAAACCAGCATCTTGGGCGGGATGAGAACTTTGCCATGTGGCCCCGGGAGAAGGTTCCCGAACTTGAACCTGAGGCAAGAAAGAGCGGATTCGAGGAGATATCCCTCGGGTATGATGAGGCCCGGGCAACAAAGGAGGCGAGACGTTGCCTTCAGTGTGACCTGCGGCTTCATATGGATTGCAATCCCTCTCCGCCTGTGCATCTTCTGCCCTTTACCGATGAGAATGTCGGCCAGATTTCGGAGACAGAGGGGGTTTTCCAGTTGCTTGATGAAGATCATAATGTCTTGGCGATAAAAGGGACCGCCAACCTCCGGCAGGAACTTCTGACTGCTCTGGAGGACGATGGGAATGCCGCGTTCTTTGAATTTGAGGAGGATAAGATGTACTCTCAGCGAGAAAGTGAGCTGATCCAGAAGTACCTTCAGGAGCATGGTCAGATGCCCGGTGCGGATGATGACGATGATCTGTTCTGATTCTTCAAGTCATGGGAAAGAAACCCGGCTTTTTCTGGCAAAGGGGAAACCGGTTCATTCAGGTAAAAGCCGGGTTTTTTTGTCACGGGAAAGAAACCCGGCTTTTTCTGGCAAAGGAGGGATCGGCTCATTCAGGAAAAAGCCGGGTTTCTTTTCCGGGTTTCTTTGTCATGCCAGTTGTTTCAAAGATTTTTTCGCCATATACGGGCTGGCAGGATTTACAATGAGCTTCTGCTCTTTTGGATCAATCAGAACATCCATATCCTCCATTGGAATGCATCCGAGCAGAGGATCCGCGTCTCCGGGCAAGACAACCGCCCGAACGGTGGTCTGCCTGTTCTCAAAACGAATGTCCACCGGCCCGACAATGTCAAAAGAGCGTTTTGAGCCGTCTGCCAGCTCTCCCACCTGCCGATCCAACAGAGGGAGATCAAGCTGGATTTTTATGGCTTCGTTGATCGACAGCATCATTGCCCCGCTATCCGTTATAATCAGCATCCTTCATCCTTCATCTTTCATGGGAAAACGCTGGTTGATGAAAAACAAAACGATCGTCTTGGTCTTGCTACTATTCTCTATCTTCACTGATCCGGCCGCTCCGATGACACCGGCGGAGATCATCTGGAAACATGCGGCGAGCGTGGTCCTCGTGAAGACAGACAAGGGAACTGGCACCGGCTTCTTCATCAATTCATGCGGCACAATTGCCACCTGCTGGCATGTGATTCAGCATGCAAACCGCATTCAGGTGAGATGGAATGAGAAACTCTTTGAAGCGGAACGAATTCATATGGATACGCGGTATGATCAGGCGCTGTTGAACATATTCAGGAGAAACACCCCGTACTTGCAGATCCAGAAGCATATTATGGAGCGTATGCCGACGCGTCAGTTGATGAAGGTGTCGGATCCGGTCATTGTCGCTGGATATCCGTTCTCGTCGGAGCGGCTCGTGGCCACCATGGGGAAGATAACCGGGGTCTATTACAGAAATGAGATGGCAGGAGGTGTTCTTCCCTCGGGCATTCTTGACAATATCACCTATAAGACCAGCGCGGTGGTTCATCCGGGGAATTCCGGAAGCCCGGTCTTTGACAAAAACGGTGAGGTCATCGGCATGGCAACAGCGAAAGTGGTGTCCGGAAAAAAAAGGATCACGTCTCACAAATGTTTTGTCAATTCCATAGACAGGCTGTTGTCCGGGAAGGAGATGTTGTTTCAGCCATCTGAAAAGGGAAAGGTGACGTTGCATAAGGAGCTTGACGTCTGCAAGGAGAACACCAATCCCTATTATTTCAGGTATGAGACCTGTCGCAGAGATGCAAGGGATGACCTTTACTATGACTGTGCGAACCGATCCTATGGAACGGCCGAACATCGGGATGTGTTTGCCGGCAGCTTTTTGGGGATTCCCCTCTACCGCTCCTGCCGGCCCAATATCATTCCCCGTCATTTTTCAAAAGGGACGCATTCCGCAAAATTTCGCGCTTTCCTGCGGGAGACCGCCAGCAATGACGAGTTGAGGCGCCTAATTGAAAAATGAGACTCAGTTTGTAGTTCCGCCTTTAGGCGGTCTCACACAGTCTCTTCTCAGGCTTTGGAAAATGAGTTGCAGGGGAGTTCCAGTTTGTAGTTCCGCCTTTAGGCGGTTTCACACCCGCCTAAAAGCGGAACTGCAAATTGGGGAGGCTGTGGGCCAATGCGTTGGGTCCGCCTGTGGATACACCAATGGCAACAATGCCGATGCGTTGCGCCGGAGACGGTCTGGCCAAGGAGAGAGGCTTTCCCAACGCCCTCTTCTGGCTTGGCCGGATCCGGGAACATAGCCTGAATGCTGACAAGTTTCATGCCGCCACGGCAAATGTCACCTCTTGGGCCTTGTCAATCGCCTTTGATGCCTCCAATATTTCAAACCGGACCATATTGCCATCATAATCAAAGTCCGCAATTACGCCCGGAGAAAGCTCATCACTCTCTTTAATCCGGCCCTCACGCAACGTGATCGTCAACGTGTCGGTTTCCTTGTCGTATAAGATATTCATGTCAACCCCCGTAAATGACGACTTATATGTGATGTTTTGTAAACTGTGATTATAATTTTTTCCCTTCCAGTCTTTTTTACCACTACACGCAGCAACATTCTTTTTTGCAACACCGCATCAAAATATCGTCGCATATAGATGTCCTTGCCTTCTATGCTTGGCACGACAAACTCCGGTGAGACCACCGTTCTTTCAACTTCTGAACGATCTATTTCCCGGACCATAAGATTTCGTTCCGCATGAACTGTCCATCGTATCTGTTTCATTAAAACCTTACCTTACAAGTTGTTCAGGAGTGAAATTTCCCGTTTAAGCTCACTCTGCATTGGCAAATCCGAACCAATTGTCGGATTTTCGAGTTTCCCTGATTCCGTCAGAGTGTCCCAATTTGTAGTTCCGCGCCTAAAGGCGGAACTACAAACCGGGGATGCCACCACAACTGCTCTCAGGCGATCAGCCATAAGTTGCCTACCTTGACGGCAGAATTTTTACGACTCTCCTCTCCTTTTTTCTCCCTTTCTCAGATGAATAGGGCATTCTGATGACCTTGATCCGACCCTCGGCAAACCACTGGATGCATTCCGGATAAAGCTCCCATTCCAAGTTCAGCCCCTTCTTTGTGACGCTATCCGGCGTGTCATTATCTTCTATCTGGAATGCCTTTTGGGCGATGATCGGCCCCGAGTCTTCGCCGTAGTCAATGAAATGCACGGTACACCCACCGATCTTGCATCCATATCGGAAGGTGTCCCCGTATCCGTCCGTGCCGGGAAACGCGGGGAGGATGGAGGGATGGATGTTTATGATGCGGGGTTGATGAGGATCGGTGTTCACCCTGTCGATAAAATAGGGGGTCAGCGTCCGCATGAATCCGGCCAGCACCAGAAGGTCAAACGGATAGGGATTCATGGCTTCAAGGAGCTTTACTTCAGCAATTGCCCGTGTCACCATGAAGGCTTTTATCTTTTCAACATCGCTGGACCAAGGGAAAAGCGTCTGCTTTGAAAGGAGATCGTTCATGTTGAAGTCATCCGGGGGCATGATCTTTTCCGGTGCTTCCCTGATCCCTTGTATGATTGATCGGTAATCCACCACAAAGGTGGGGATCCCGTGTTCATCCCCTCGTTTCAGCCCCCGGGCATCGGGGTTGTCCGATCCGATGAAGACCATCTCGCCGTCTGTCCTTCCCGACTGGCACGCGTCAATGACTGCCTGAAGGTTTGTCCCTCCGCCTGAGATGAGGGTGCCGATGCGAATTTTTTTTTTCATTTTTGTTATAAGTCCTTTACTGATTATAATGCTTTTTGGGGAGGCCCTGCGGATTCGGAAGAAGGTCTGATTGGGATGCAGGGCGTCAGCCACGACACATGTCCCCTGCCCTGACGGAATCTCCCCCGACAGTTCCGGATGCCGCAAGCACACATAAGAACCTGGCCATCCTCCTCAACTCCTCAGCAATTAAAAAAATGTCTCCGAAAACAATAGTTCGGACAGTTTTTGAAAATTAAAGGATCAAAAAATGTGACCTGTTGAAATCAGAGGATTCAATTTTTTAAGCCGAAATCAGCAAATCCTTTAAAACCAACGGGTTACAAAAACTGTCCGAACCATTGCGAAAACCGAAATTGCCGTGCCAATAATAAAAAACCATCACAAAAGTTACCATATGAATAAAAAAAATGCAAATTGTTTCACAAATCAGAGGAGACTTTTCGGTTTTCTTTGAAAAGTATCTGTGTACAGGACAAAAAAAAAAGCGAATGGGGAAGGAAACCCGGCTTTTTCTGACGGTTTGGATATCTGCCCGTTTGGAGGAAAAGCCGGGTTTCTTGCCACCCACAATTTTTTGTCCTGTACACAGGAACTCGTCAGTCATAAGTTCTCGCAACATGCTGAAATCATTGACAGCCACAAAACAGGCGCAAAATTCCAAGTGTCATTGATTTCA
>JAOZRQ010000127.1 GCA_029940115.1 Desulfobacterales bacterium | reverse complement strand
CACGGGAGCAGGCATTGAGGCTCAGGCCCTCAGTCCGGGCATTCAGCACATCGGATACCATGCTGAGAGGTTTTCTCAGGCCCTCCGCAGGCGTATTTTTTGTTTCGGAGAAGTATTCTCCGCACCGGGAACACTTGTAAATAAAGCGTTCTCCGTTGTTTTTTGTCTCGTATGCCGTGTGCTTTTCAATATCATAAGCATGGCAGTTCGGGCAGTGAATTTCTGTGATATCCATGTTTTCCTCCGAATTGTTTTTCGGAGAAGATTACACCTAAGATATCGCAATGTCAAGGGAAAAATTATCCCATTGAACTGAACCAGTGCCCTGATTACCATAAGGGAGCAAATCACTTTCATCCTGACGGACCGATCTCAAAGCATGGAACGGGAAGTCGAGAAGAAAGATTGCGGTCCGGGCTGGCAAGACCGAGACCACGGATTACGCCCACGACCGTGCTGACCGGCTCACGGCCTTCACCGTCACGGACGGGGCGGACACGACGCTCACGGAATACACCTTTGACGGCCACAACCGGGAGACGGAGACAGTCACGAAGAATGACACGGTGGTGAGATCCCGGACATGCCATCATGATGACACAGACCGGATCACGGACATTGAGGATGACACGGATCCGGACAATCCCAAGACGATCACTTACGGGTATGACAAAAACGGCAACATGACCTCCAAGTCGGACAGTTCCATGCCGACGGAGGACATGAGCTTTGTTTACAACTCCGCCGACCAGATGGTGCAGGCGATCCGTGGCCCGCCGGAGAGCGGCACGGTTCTCGGTCTGTACGACTACAACCATGCGGGGTTGCGGGTGCGGCACCGGCTGAGTGAGCGGGGGAATGTTGATTATTTCTATGATGAGAATGCCGTCATTGAGGAGAGAAATGCCGATGACGGCAGCCTGCTGGCGTTTTATCGTTATGCGGACAGGCTGATTTCTCTTGACACCGGTTCGGAGAAGCAGTATTATCACCATGACGCCCTCGGCAGCACCGTGAACCTGACCGATGAGAGCGGCGGGGTGAGGGTCAGTTATGTGCTTGATCCGTGGGGGCATATCAGGGAGCAGGTCGGGGAAAGCGTCAACCGGCAGATATTCACGGGGCAGGAGCATGATGAGAGGACGGGGCTGATTTATTTCGGGGGGCGGTACTACGATCCGGATATTGCGAGATTCATCACGCAGGATGCCTATCTCGGAGAGCTTTCGGTGCCGCCGAGTCTGCACCGGTATCTTTATGCGTACTCAAATCCGACGGTCTATATTGATGAGAACGGATACTCGGGCACGGCAGTCGGAGGAGTGACAGGATTTTTCTGGGGCTTCGGCCAGATGACGGGCGGAGCGTTCAACGATCTGATTCACGGTGAATACCGTTCGCCGAAGGAACATTTCGCTGTCTGGGGGCAGAATGTCATTGCCGGGCTCGAAATCGGGGCTTCCTTTGATGTGGCTCTGATGTCCGGAGGCCTGCTGGCCCCATCAGGTTCCGGTGCGCTCGGGGCCGCGGGGTTCGATGCGCTCACTTTCGGCGGGAGAGCGAAGGGAAGTCTCGGCGAATTTGCCGAAGCTCAGGCGAAGAGTGCGGCACTCGGTGCTGCGCTGGGGCCGGTTTTTGCCAAAGCCGCCCTGTGATCGGAAAGGCAGTCGCCAAAATACCCGGAGCACAGAAGCTCGGCCGCTATGCGGCTGAGAAGGCTGTCCGACTGGATGCCGCTGTCATGGCGGAATTCAGCAGAGACTCATTGGCCAAGACAGGCCGGAGTCTGAAACCGCTGTTCAGCTATGCGTCAAAAATAAAGTCGGCAGGTGCTTCCTCGGCCAATCTGCCTGTGCTGTATGATTCAAAGTTTGCATTGCAACAGTTAAAAAGAAAGTATGATTTAACACCTGCCGTTGACACCGGACAACCAATATTATTTGGGCAGAAGGCTGTGTCTCCGGCCTTTAGCAAAGCTGGGCATTTCAAAGGAGCAGATATTGACACTGTTGCAGAAGATTTGTTGAATCCCAATACCAAATTGTCAGTTGAAGCTTTTTATGTTAAATATATATGGGTAAACGGTGAGAAAGTAGTAGTAAACAACAGGTCGCTGACAACTTTATCAAGAGCTGGCATGAAGCCGTTTCGTCCGGAAGATATGACAGGTCGGCTCAGTGAAGCGGATATGTCAGATCCGGACAGTTTGTTAAATGTATTGTACAGACTTGAAGAGATGGGTGGGAAGCCATCGACAAGGATGCCAGTTCGTTATAGTAAAAACCGGAATTCGCCAATAAAAAGAGTTGTAGAATTATCGAAATAGGAGGTTGATATAGTGGTATATTGTCCAGATTTTGTAGTTAAGTCCGCAGAATATGAAAATGAAAAGCAACAAGTCAAAACAGAAAAGGATTGGATTGTATTCAGAAACAAATGGTTTGACATAAGTAACTGGCCGGAAAAGCAAGCTGATCAACTGGCCAAAGAATCTCTTAACAAAAAAGGGCCGCTATTGATTGGAGGAAGGAAATGGGGATATCGGACCTTGATTTGTGATATTTCTCCGGAAGCAAGATATGAATTTTGTTACACATATTATACTGTGGGGTATAAATTCATTTTCCCGGAATACATGGATGAACCAAAAACAGCCAGAAACGGCTGGAGTCAGGAGTGCCCGTTTTGTGAAATTTCGACTCATGAAATTGGGGACGAGGAATGTCCGATATGTAAAAGAAAACTTATTTATTCAAAGTACTTAGGAGAATAAAAGTGACCGTGTCTTGTATTTTATCCTGCCCGATAACCGGTCCCGAATCGGTTCACATCTCCCGACTTTGAGATTTGCAATACCCGATATTGCGGGTATGAATGCTTCTGTCAGTCCTATTCCCGGACATACCATCATGATGACACAGACCGGATCACGGACATTGACGATGACACGGATCCGGAGAATCCCAAAACGATCACATATGGGTATGACAACAACGGCTACATGACATCGAAGTCGGACAGTTCCGTGCCGACGGAGGACATGAGCTTTGTTTACAATTCCGCTGATCAGATGGTGCAGTCAGTCCGTGGCCCGCCGGAGAGCGGCACGGTTCTCGGTCTGTACGACCACAACCATGCGGGACTGCGGGTTCGTCACAGGCTCGGGTCGGGTATAGGCGGGTATAGGGTCGGGCGGGTATAGGGTCGGACCAAGCTGAAGCCCCGCCATTCAGGGAATGACGCCTCAGAAACAGACGTTTTTTGCCCTTAAAACCCCCTTTTGGGGGGCAAAAACATCACTTTAAGATTTTCCGCCGGACGGGTTCCGGGACCGGTGATTCGGGGTCGGACTAGGGGCGGCGGGTGCGGCTGTTCCGGCGGGGGAGACCGGTCTCGGAAGCATCCGTGTACGCATCGGCACGGGAGAGGCGGAGGGCGGGCGGTCCGCCGGGGATTTCCTCATCCGTGCGGATGAGATAACGGACAGCGTTGCCACGCCGGAGGGCCTCGAATTCTCGACTCTTGTGAGAGAAACAGAGGAAATCAGGGATGGCAGCGGAACGATCCGGCAGGTTCTCGGCCCAAAAACCTTTGCCGAGGTTGTGACGGACGGTGATTTCGCTTACGAAATCCGTTTTTACAGCCCGGATGCCGTGAGTGAGAAAAATGATGAGGGGCAGTATGATCCGGAAACCGCCGATCCGAACACGGTCTGGCGTGTTGAGAAGACCGCCTCCGGCAGTCTCAGACACCTCCGGACTGTCGGACAGTGCCACTGTCACGGTCATTGTCACAGACGTGCCCCCCACGATCTCAGCTGGCTCTCCGTCCCACACGCTTGCCGAGAACGAGTTTCTGACCTTTGGGATCAGCGGCGACGACCCGGACGGGGACACCCTGATTCTCAGGGCCGACGGGCTTCCCCCGGGAGCAGTGTTCGACGCTTCTGCCCGGACATTCTCATGGACCCCGGATCACAGTCAGGCCGGCACTTACACGGTGACATTCACGGTTACGGACACCGGCGGTCTGACAGCCGACACCGATGTTGCGATCATCGTGACAGACGTGCCCCGTGCCCCGACAATCTCAGCCGGCTCTCCGTCCCACACGCTTGCCGAGAACGAGTTTCTGAGCTTTGAGATCAGCGGTGCGGACCCGGACGGAGATGACCTGATCTTCAGGGCGGGCATGCTCCCCGAAGGAGCTGTGTTTGACGTCCCGGGCCGGACATTTTCGTGGAGACCGACATACAGGCAGGCAGGCACTCACACTGTGACATTCTCGGTGACAGACTCACAGGGACTGACAGCCGTGGCAGACACAGAGATCATTGTGACGGACGTGTATGTTCCTCCCCGGATCACCTCGTCGGCGGTCACGGAAGCCGAGGCGGATGTCCTTTACACCTACCCTGTGACTGCGGAACATCCCGGGGACATTCCCCTGACATTCGCTCTGGCACAGGCTCCGGAAGGCATGACGGCCGATCCGGACACAGGACTTGTCTCATGGACTCCCTCGGAGAGCCAGGCAGGTGTGCATGAGATCACGGTCCGGGCGGATGACGGGACTGAGACCGGGACCCAGACCTACACGCTGACCGTGGCCCCGGGCGAGGACCGGACCCCGCCGGCAGTGAGCCTCTCGGTTCCGTCGCAGGTCCTGGCAGGCGGAGCCTTTGACATCGTGGTGCGGGCTGCGGACAGCAGGGGAGTGGCACAGGTCTCCTTTTATATGGACGGACTGCTTATGAGGGACAGCCGGTCCGAACCCTGGGAACTGACCTGCAATGCCCCGGATGAGGCAGGCAGGACACTTGCGATCCGGGTGACTGCGACGGATGAGGCGGGGAACAGTGCCGAGGCCGCTGCCGAGGTGACTGTCACGGATGATGCGGACACAGCACCGCCGGTGATCGGAGCCATGATCCTGCCTCTGTCAGCGGCACCTGACGAGACAGTGCTGATCCGTGCCGAGGTCACGGATGACCGGGGCGTGGCGGAAATCCGGTTCGCTTTCCGGGGCACGACGTTTGCGACTGCTGAGACACCGCCTTACGAGGGAAATTTCACCGTGCCCCCGGATGCCGTGCCGGGCGGGGTCATCACAATAACTGCCGAAGCCCGGGACACGGAGGGGAACACGGCGGACGCACAGGGAACCCTCACCGTGTCGGACACCCCGGACACCGAGCCTCCGACAGGGGTGACGCTCCGGGCCCCGGCAGAAGCTCCCGCAGGCCGGACCGTCCGGCTTGAGGCGTCGGCTCAGGACAATGCCGGCGTGTTCAGGGTGACATTCTCTGCCGACGGTGCTGAGATCGGGGCTGACACCGGTGCGCCGTATGAGATGTCTCACACGATCCCGCATTCCAAAATCCCGGGAAGCAGCGTGGTCTTTTTTGCACGGGCCTCTGATTTCTCAGGCAACACAGCCGACTCGGCCGGGGTCCGCACGCAGGTGACCGCTCCCGGGAACGGATTTGTCGCGGGGGAGGTTCATGACGACACCTCGGGTCTGCCGGTTCCCGGGATCACGGTGCGGGCGGTCCGGGCAGGCGGGCAGCCCCTGACACCGCCTGAGGAGACCGTGACAGATGCCCGGGGCCGGTACCGTTTTCTCCTTCCCGAAGGAGATGCGGCTTTTCAGATCATCGGCGACGGATATGTGACAAATCACCGTGAGGTGTCAGTCCGGGCCGGAGCGGCCGTCAGTCCGTGGGACGCACGGATGACGCCCCTGGGAGACGGTTTTACGCTGAATCACGCCCAAGGCGGTGATTTCTCCGCTTACGAAGGCCGGGTGGGTCTGCATGTCCCCCCGGATGCGTTTGCGGAGGACATGACACTCACGCTCACAGAACTCAGCGGCCAGGGCCTGCCCGCACCGCTTCCCCCGGGATGGACACCTGTTTTTGCGGTTCATGCCGGGCCGGAGAACAGGATGTCGGACACGCCCTGCGGGCTGAACATCCGGCTTCCGGAGAGCGGTGTGCCGCGTGCGGACCTCATCGCTGTACGCCTGAATCCGGAAACCCGGGAGTGGGTGCGGGCCGAATCAGCACTGCTGCCGGAGGGGGACCGGATATCTGTCCTGATGGGCGGAACAGGAACCACCGCCCTGGTGCTGCCGGACACGCCGCCTGCGGAACCGGAACAGCCCGATGTCGGCGGAATCCTGACAGGGACGGAGACCGGGGTCATCCCTCCAGGGATCACCGCGGACATCCTTCCGAGTCCGGAGATCATCTTCATGCAGCCCTCGGCCCGTTCGGATGCCCGGGCTGTGCCGGACACCGGGGATCCGCTTCCGAGCGGAACCCGCATCCGGGTGCATGCCCTTGAATCTTACGAACGCACGGACGGCACCCGCCTGAATCCGGAGCCTGTGACATGGGACATCGTCCTGTACCAATATCCGGACGCCATCGCGGGAAATTTCGTGGTGAGCCCGTCCGAGATGTTCAGCCCGTCGGAGTTCTCGGAGGGCGTGATCCGGCTGGAGGCACGGCGTCCCGAGGAGCCGGAGACTGCGGTGATCGGCCCAGCGGGAGGCACGGCCGCAACCCCCCCGGGCCTGAGTCTGACCATTCCGGCGGACGCCTTGGGCGGTGACACGCCGGTCTGCCTGCGGGAACTTTCCGGGTCTGCCCGGGGTCTTGCCGGAGATCCCCGTTTCGAGGTGTTCGCCACTGTGGAAGCGGACCTGGGAGGGGCAGTGCTTTCCGGGCCCGCGATCCTGACAGTCCATGTCGCGGAGAATCTTCCCGCGGATGCCCGGACACTTGCCGTGCGTCCGGTGATCACGGACGGCGTCACATATTACGAACTGGTGGCAGTGGGCACTGTCAGCGGAACACATGTCACTTTCGGTGACGGCGGGACTGACCTGCCTCTGCCCGGAATCCGGGAGGGGGGCCGGTATCATCTGATCCGGATGAACAGGCCCGCAGCTTATCTCACCGGGTCGGTGACGTCCGGAGGCGTGCCTGTGACCAGGGGGCTGGTCAGCACGGACAGTCTCCCGTTCGTCAGCCTGCCGGATGCGGAGACAAATTCTGTTTACACGCTTGCGGCCGTCCCGGGATCCGTGACTGTCAGCGCTGAGGACCTGACCGACGGAAGCACGGCAGCGGAGGAGACTGTTCTGACCGAAGGGATCACGGAGCTTGATCTCCCGCTGGTCCCGGAACTGCCTTCCGTGATCTCGGTGACGCCTGCGGACGGTGCGGGAAGCGTCGCACTCACGACACCTGTGACCCTGACCTTTTCCCGGGCCATGAATCCCGAAACAGTCACCAGCGACACCTTCGGGCTGGAGACGGCGGACGGAACCCCTGTCGAAGGCGTCGTGACCGTGCGGTCCGGCGGTCTCTCAGCCGTGTTCCGTCCGCTCAGACCCCTCGGGGACAGCACCGTTCACGCTGTCGCACTTTCGGGTGATGCGGAGGACACGTTCGGCAATCCCCTGACCGGGAACCGGCCGGACGGATCCTCTGTCTCCTCGTTCACCACCGCCGACACCACGCCGCCTCCGAGGCCCGAACCGGGACAGATCACCATGAGCATTCCTTCTGCGGATGCGGGCGGGGACTCTGTGAGCCGGGTCGCCGGCACTCAGGGTTCGGCCGAACCGGGAACACTGGTGACGGTCATCAATGTGACAGCAGGCACGAGAACCGGCGTGATCGCAGATTCCGACGGAAGCTTCTCTGTTTCCGCAGGTGCGGAGGCAGCTGATGACCTGGAGATGGAACTCAGGGATTCCTCCGGCAATGTCACGATGTATGATCCGGGTCCCTTCAGAGACCCGGACGGGACCACTGTGATCGGGTCGGAGGGCGGCGTCGTGGAAGGGCCCGGGGGAATTCGGGCTGCTGTGCCGGCCGGTGCGGTTCCGGACGGGACGGTCATAAAAATCGGAAACTTTTCGGAAGCTGCTCTGAACAGACCTGTTCCGGATATCATCACCTTCCTGGGAGGAATTGAACTTATCATGGATGTCGTTGCCGGGGAGGAACTGAGACTCTCGATTCCCCTTCCTCCTGACAGCGGACTGACGCCGGAAAGTCAGATACTGGTGTTTAAGGAGATCGAAGTTTTCGGAGAGCCGCATTTCAGCCTGAACAACATCGCACGGGTGAGGGGTGACCGTATCGAGACCGCATCGCCGCCCTTTCCCGGCGCACGGACTAGGGGCAGGTTCTGGATGGGAGCACCGGAAGTTCCGACGGAGCTTTTCATACTTCAGGTTTCAGCGGGACTCTTGTTAGCCGCGGATGCAGGCGTATATGCTCCGATATTTTTGCTTTACTCGACAGTATGGCATCTGGCAGCCATTGAAAATGAGGCTACAGTCTCCCCGATCTTCGTGGTTCCGAAAGATCAGCCGTTCACCCTGAGCATTCACAGTTCCGAAGGCGATGAGATCGCCACGCGGGATTACGGTCCCCTGAATACGACAGGGGGCATCCGGAATGTCGGATTTTCAGCTCCCGGAGACGAAGGCCCGGTCGGAATCCTGAGCACCCATCCTCCGGACGGAGCCGGGGATGTCGGCATCGGCACGGAGATCACAGTCACATTCGACAGACAGATCACCCTGAACTGTACGGGTGAGTACAAAAACGATGAGACCGGCGGCATCGGACTGTCCGATGAAAACAGCAACATCGTCAGAGGAGTGAGCGAAGAGTTTCAGGACCGGAATGGCATGGTGGCCGGTCTCACCTTCAGACCTGACCGGCGTCTGAGATACAACACCACATATTCGGTCAGGTTTGAGAGTGTGTGCAACCGGTTTGACCATGACGAAGAGCCTGACATCCCGTGGACTTTCAAAACCTTCAGCCCGAGTGTGCTCGGATCATTTGAGGCGGATCAGCCTTCTCACATAAGCGTTCTCGACGACAGGCGGATCGCCGTTGCCGACGGCAGGATCGGAGCGGGCAACAGAAACAGTCACGGCGTCATCCTGGCCGATGTGGGCGACCCGGAGAATCCGAGGAAGCTGGCGGAATGTGCCATCGCGGGAAACACCCTCGGTGTCCGGTCCGTCAGAAAAGTCAGTCTGCCCGATCTCGGTCTCGACGGCCCCGCAGTCCTCGCGGCCAGCGGTGGCCTGGACAGCTTCAGCGAACTGGCGATGCTGAGGGTCGGCGATGACAACACTCTTGAAAGAGTCGGCTCCGTTCTTCTCGGCGTTGACACAGCCTCTCTGCGGAACGGCTTCGTCCCCTTCGGCGTGCCGCCCCATTCGGGAATCCCCAGACAGGCCGCCCTGTATCAGAATGACAATGTCTATGTCGCCACCATGGGGATCGGGATTCAGGCGGTGAGAGTGTCCGACGGCATCAGACGACTGCAGGGCGGAGACAACATGGTCGGAGGCACCTTCACCTTCGGTTCCGGTTCCGACTCCCCTGTTCCCGTGACCGTGGAGACAGCCGGGGATGTGATGCTTGCCGGAGACCTGCGGAGCCTCAGGTGGCTGGAGCCCGATCTGACAGAAATTTTTCATATGGACATCCCCGCAAGGGACATCCATGCTGTCCGGGGTTTTCCCGTCACACCGGATGAAAACAGGGACCTGGCCTTTGTGCTGGGTCAGGACAGAATCCTGTACATTGTTGATGTGGCAGACAGGAACATCCTTTCGGGAATCAGGTTCGGAAAGGCGTTCGGCAGTGACTTCCCGAAATCGCTCAGGATCAGCCCCTATGACCTCCTTGCATACATCAGCACAGCCGGAGATGTTCACATCGCCGACATTTCCAGACCTGCGGAAGAGATTGCCGACTGGGATGCCGACGTGTATTTCGACGAGGACGGGGACGGGAGGGATGACCGTATTCTGGGCAAGGTCTCCGGTCTTCCGGGAGCCGGATCCCTTGACATCGGCGAAAAGTTCGGGTATGTCGGGGATGCCGTGAACGGAAAAGTGCATACGTTTGTTCTCCGGAACCTGATATATCTGTCCGCTGATTCAGACTCGGTGACCGACAACGGGGACGACGACAACGAAAACGGCACGCCGGACCGGGATGATCCGGAAGTGGGCGGCGAAAATGACATGATCAGGGTGCGTTTCGGGCTTCATCTTCCCGACAATGCGCTGAAATCAGGCAGAATTGTGATAAAAAGGAAAAACGGCCGCATCAGGCTTTGGAAGGCGGAGACGAAGGGAAACGGTCAGGAAATTGTTTTTGATGAGGATCATAAAAAGACTTATGATCTGTCTGACCCGGATTCCCGGGCGGACTTCCTGAATGACATAACAGGCAAAACCTTATGGACCGAAGGCTGCGAATTCGGCAGGACCGGTCTCGGCATCGCATGGGAGAACAGCGGCGGCACCGAGATTTCCCGGGATGAGATCGGACTCACCGTGTATCTGTACGCAGACCTGGATATTGACAGTGACAATGACAACCTGCCCGATGACGGCTCCGGACGTACGGGGCATCCCGATCCGGCACGAAGTCCGGAAGAGGACAGAACTGAGGATGTTGCCGGCGATTCCGGGAACCCCGGCAAAGTTATATGGGTGAACGACACGGACATTGATGATGACGGAGTTCCCAACTATGCGGACGGTTATGACAAGTTTGAGGGGGACGGAAAAAGAGAATCCGGCGTGTTGCAGAGCGAACATTTCGTGCCGCTGATTCTCGAACTGCCCGAATACCTGAATCCGGACACAGCCAAGGTCAGATTCATCTATGCTGCATCGGATCCTGAGGAGGCCGAACACTATCATCTGGGGGAGGGCACGGAGACAGATCGTTATATCTATGTTCATATTCCGGCAGCGGGGAAGATAAGAATCTGGAAAGCGGACGGGAATGTCATACGGAGCAAAGCCGCCCTGAACGAGGAGGGAGATTATGTGAGACCCGGTGTGGGGTACTCAGTCAGCGAGCTGGGAGAGCCTTTTTCCGGAAGGACATGGAGATTTTTCATAGAGGCGGTCGAAGCCGGCGAAGCTCCCGGAGACCAGGAGATCAGGATAGAAATTGATCCTGACGGGGACGGAAGTGATTACAGTTACATGCCTGCCGATTCTGTCAGATTCACCGCGGTCAGAATGGAGCTGAGGGACAACGGCAATGTTGTCAATCCTCTTAATGTTTATGCGTACCCTTATATAGATGAAACGCCCGCAATGCCGAATCTTACGGCGAATCTCAGACCCGCCGGACTTCAGGGGATCACACTGTGGCGTTTGAAAATTGAATACCGGCGTGAGAACAGGAGAGACGAGTATGTTTCCGACGGAATATGGAGAGATGCTGATTCGACGTTGAACATATCTTCAGACTTTTTTACCACGCCGGACGGAGAAGAGATTGTCAGGGGCGGAAAAGCCACTCTTTCATGGGAGTATGCGGGTAAAACGCCGGAAAGACAATACGTTTTTCGTATCAGGGGAAGGAATCCGTCGGAAGACGATGCCAGGGCATATATCGGCGATGAGCCGTGGTTCTTCAGACGGCTTGTCCGGCACGAAGGAGGCCTTCAGAATAACAGAGAGTATCTGCAATTCAATGAGGACGGCCCGCTTGGGCCCAAATTGGAGGAGGATTACAGATACGAGCCTAATCGCGGGCACTTAGAGCCACTGCTGAACGACTGGGGGTGGGGTATGGCCCAGGTTAATGACTGTTGTCCCCCGCGTCCCGAACTGGCACATATACTCTGGGACTGGAAGGCCAATATAGACAAAGGCAGAGAAGTCATTGAAGAAAAGAGGCGGGAGATTACAGGGTTTTGGGAAAATCAGGTGAGGGAATTTCTTCTGTACAGAGCAGATTATCCGGCGGCCCCTTTTCCCGACCCAAGGACATATGAAGACATCACCTTCCATTATGATCCCGGCTGTACTGATGACAACAATTGCACCAGAAACGGTTATAATTACATTCCTGACGGAAACAACGTGTCGTTCATAGATGCCATCCTGATTAAGTACTACAACGGAACCGGCAACGAAAGGAGGCATTTCATTTCCTGGAATGACGTGGCGAAACGCTGGAGAGTTTACGAATCCGCGACATTCGGGGAAAATATAGCTTTCTATGTAGAATGGATCTGTGAAACAGAACCTTAAACTAAATTGGCGCCAGTCCTGTAAAAACAGTACGCTGAATCTCATCCGTCACCACAGTTTTTCAGAAGAATAATTACAGAATCTGATGCGCCTGTCTCTTATCTTTCAAGGCATAAGTACGGATATCTCTGAAATTTGAAAATCCGTATATATGCAGAACTGCCAACTCACTAATATCTTAGGAGGTATGATATGTGCAAGACCGTTTGTCAGTTGCTGATTGTTCTGAATTTCTGTTTTCTGAATTTTGTTCCTTTTTCTTTTTCGGCAGAAAAGAAAAACCCGGACAGGCTTTTCCTGCTTCTTGGCACTCCCACACCGAAAAGGGATGCGGCCATGCCTGCATCACTTTACAAAATCAGTCAAAACAAAAACTCGTTGACAAAAGTGCGTGATCTGGTGTCATCCGAACGGGGAACCGATTTTATTCATGAGTATCCTGAAAGACAGCTTATCATCCTCGGTGAGAAGAGAAATTATTTGTCTCCGCGACCCCATATGAAATTTATCGTGCTGAAGACGGATGATCCTCTCAGGGAACTGTCATTTGAAATCGACTTCGGGTGCGACTGTTCATCCACAGAGGTGCCTCTTTTTGACATTCCTCATCGTGGACTGTTTCAGGGACTGCGCGTGGCAGGCCGGAATGAGGCCAAATTATTCGGTATGAACCTGTCCTCAATGAAAAAGCGGGAAGAACTGCCGTGGGATGTTTACAAATATGCTCTCGCATCAGGAAGGGCGGGCGTGGAATTGTCATCAGCACTGACCCGTTTTTATTTACATCACAGGCAGGATGGCAAGTTGATTATTCGTCGCGGAGGTCGTCTGCAAACAGATTGGCAACTCTCCGGGTCCGCTGTTTTTTCAAAAGGTGATGTCATATCAGCATATGTCAGCAACAATGAGATGCTGGCTCTCACTTCGAATGCCAGTCGTATGAAAAAAGCTGAAGGACTCGGATTTGTCGATTTTCACATTTTTGACAAAAAAGCAGGAAACTGGCATAAGGTGAGGTTTCAGGGTTGCATGTCGGAAGTGCGGGGAGCCGGCCCCTGGCTCGCCGGATATGTGGCTGACAAATATCGGGGAGCTGGCAGTCCGGGCCGTGAGAGGCGGCGACAGGAACCTACGGCGACTGGCTGGCCGGCTGACTGGAATTTCAGAGATTCGGAAATTTACAGCCCGGGAATTCTGTTTTTGTATAATATTCACACTCGTAAAAAATACACAGTCAAAACCAGTCAGGGAGACAATGAGGTGTTGCTGATTGAAGGCGGCACTGTCTATTATCGTGCGAACCGTTCGGTTTACAAGGCCGAGATAGGCAGAACCAAGATCGAAAAGGCGAAACTGCTGGTGCGGGATGATCTTGTTCCTGACATACACTGGGCGTTCATCGGGCCCTGAGTTATTTTGAGACCTGTGTGACAAGGGAGGCGGCCGAATTTTTTCAGCCGCCTTTTCCCTTTTCAAATTTCTGCCTCAGAAATTCGTCGTAATCAGGCAGATATGAACCGTGCCCGCACGGTGACCCGGAGGATCGGAGGCGTCGTCGTGGGCCGCACCCGGCATGTTTACAGGACTGACGAGGCATCCGGGGAACGGACGGAGATCACGGAACGCTGTGTCCGGCAGGATGCCGCTTACGGCGATGCGGACAATGAGCGGACGGAGCGGGTGTATTATCCGTCAGGCACGGAGGATGCGGATTCCGGCCGGATAAAAAGTGCGCTTCATTCCGACGGCCGGCTGGACACATACACTTATGAATACGGAAGTCATCTCTCCGGCGGCGTTCCGGGACAGGGCAGCTTTTCCCCGGGATCCGGCGATTATGTGCGCACGACAGTGACCCACGGAACAGAGGATCATCCTTCGGGGATCGCTTATGAGACCACCCGTGAGACGAGCGTGTCAGACCATGTCGGCACCACCCTGACACAGGAGACCCATGTTTATGACGGAACGGGTTATGAGCGGATTCAATGGACAGCATACACCTCCGACGACCTGGGCCGTGTGACCCGGACCGACCGTTCCGACGGAACCTTTGCGGAGAGCGCATGGAGCTGCTGCGGAAAGGAGTCGGACACGGACGCACGGGGACTGACCTCCTATTTTTATGACGGACTGGGACGCACCGACCATGTCATAAGAGAGGGAGTCAGCGGAGATATCCGCACGGATCACACTTATGATGCGGCAGGACGCCGCCTGACCGAGACCGTGTCCGCCGGAGGGCTGACCCGGGAGAGCGTCAGCGTTTACGACACTGCGGGCCGTCTGAAAAGCACGACCGACCCCGCCGGACTCGTGACGGCTTACGGTTATGAGAACGGGGGGCGGAGAACAGTCGTGACCCGTCCCGGAAATGTCACCGAGATCACGGAACGGCATGTCGGCGGGCGGACAGAGAGCGTGAGCGGAACCGGCGTGATCCCACGTCATCATGAATACGGCGTGAATGCGGACGGCACACAGTGGGTAAAAGTTTATACCGGCAGTACGGATGATT
>JAOZRQ010000126.1 GCA_029940115.1 Desulfobacterales bacterium | reverse complement strand
TGCCATGATTTGCCCTTCCATTGTCTGAGCCGGAATTTGTGATTGTCGCCATCTTTCGGTGTTCCCATCATTGCTCCCCTGTCTGAACCAGGATTCACAGGATTCACAGGATTATATGATTGCCATGATTTGCCCTTCCATTGTCTGAGCCGGAATTTGTGATTGTCGCCATCTTTCGGTGTTCCCATCATTGTCTGTGAGGGCTCAGTCAAAAGGAGTGCAAAGATGGCAGGTGGCTGAACCTTGTCATCCCAAAAGGCAATCTTTGCACCTCCATCGCCTGCATCAGGCTCGGCCATCCCGTGTGATTCACAATTTGCACGGGGAAGGCTGGGGGAGCTACTCGGTTCCATGTTCTTAACCACGAAACACACGAAAAAATACGAAAACTCCTTTGGCCTCAAAAGAAGTTTCAGAGCGTCAAACAAAGTAGGAACGATTTTTTAAATCGTTCGTGTCAATCCCCTTGCTATCAAGGAAAACTCAAAATGTCAAACAAAGTGTCGTTTCCTGGAAAGAAGGTTGTTGACATTCAATGTCCCCCATGGTGCAGGCATCCTCGTCGGCAGGTCGGGCGGCCTCTTTTCAGTCAACCCAGAGCTGCAAATGGGAGTGTCCGCCTTCGGGTGGGCTTCCGGAGTTTCCGACGATCCCGCCCTGTTCCCACCACGACCCCCCTCCAAAAACATCCCACCAATTCATGTTCATGCCGGAATCGAACAATTCCGTCCGGAATCCCCACCTTGGATTTTCCATCCATGCATGTGTCGTCGCCGGGCGACGTCATGGAAAGGGGCATGGATCTTAATGTAGGCCGTCTAAATCGGCCAATTTCACTTGGCCATCTTTTGTGGCCCCATTCCTGTCCGCCTCAAATTCTGTCAGGACAGGTGTTTGGGACGGCATTTCCGGGTCCAAAAGTCAGGCAAAAAACATGGCTGAAAACCAGCGTTTTTAGACACCCTAATCTTAATGCAAATTCCGGGCACAGACAACCCCGATGCCGGCCCGTGTCAGGGCTTCGGCTGTTCTGGTGACCGCGTCATGCTTGTCGAGGTAATTTCGCAGAAGCTTATCCATCAGGCCTTGGGAAACCACATCCTCCTTCGGAATGAAGTACTCGAGGATGTCTGAGGGGTGGTCACGTCCTGAGTCCACATCCGGATCCCCACCCTCATGCTTTGCCGAGATGTTTGGAACCTTGTCCGCCACTTCCACCAGCTCATCCCGGCGGAGATACGGCTGGCGCACAATGGACTTGTACGTCTCGGTGATATGATGCTCAAAGCGCACCACGTCAGTCAGCCCCATGGCACTGCGGATGGCGTGGCTGGCCAGAATGGTATCGTTGTCCACCGAGTTGGAGAAGTTGAAGCCGATGAGGCTGGTGGTCCCGTCATCTCGTGACAACAGCCGGGCACCCATCAGTGTCCACAGGACCGCGAGCGGGTTGTCGTTCCCCATGAACACCGAAATCTTGAACTCGTTGTTCACACCCAGCTTGTGCAACATGTACCCGAGAAACACCGTTCCGGGGTTCGTGTTCAGGACTTGGGTGACGCCGTAGGTGGTGTAATGATGCAGGTATTCATCCAGCCACTTGAACGGATAGTCATTCGGGGAGCCGATGCCGCCGAAATAGCCGGTGATCGTCTCCGGGCCCCCCAGATGCACGTTGGAACCGTCTGTCCCTTTGGTGTCCAAGGTCTCCACATAGCTCGCGCCCACGATCTGCATTCCCGCGGCCACCGCGAGGATGTCATCATCTTGGACCTGCTCCTTCATGTTACGCACCCGGATATATCTCCCGGGCATCAGTTCGCCCTTCTCGATGGCCTGCTTGGCTTGGGTGATCAGCCATGAGAAATACTGCAAGGCTGAAATTTCCAAGGTGACCGCGTTCTTCTCGTTAAACGTCATCCCATCGGCCGTGTCACCCAGAATCTTCCGGCGATAGTCCGCGAGTTTGGTGAACGCGCCTGTGTCCCGCTGTTCCTTCAGCCATTCCAGATCGGCCACATGGGGGGACGTCCTCTCCTTCAGCCGGCCCATGAGATTCCCAAGATCACGGGCCTCTTCGGCCTTGCGGTTGATCTCATCAGGGCCGCCGTATTTCTGGACAATATCCAGAAATGTGTTGATCAGCTCATTGTTCGGATCAACCAGAAAGCGGTTGATCTCCTCCACCCGGTCAGTGGAAATCATCAAACGATTACGCAGGTCGGACATGATAGTTCTCCTTATCATTCATCCGGAGTAAAAAGCTTGCTTTGTGCGAAGCCAGACAGAGCTTTTCACCCAAATTCAGCGATTCTTGTCAGAAAAACTGGCTGAAGGCTTGGCATCCAAGCCTTCGCCCATTCCAGAGATTGCATCCAATGGGTGAAATCCCGAAAATCGCCGAGATCCTGACATCGTGTTCAGGTCAAAGAATCGCTCAATTTGGGTTTTTCGCCCAGAGTGCCAAACTTGCAGCTTGGCATGCCGGAAACGAGGCCGTCAGAATACAAGCTTTGCACTCCGGACAATATATGATTTGGCCCGGACACGCACAAAGCAAGCTTTGCACTCCGGACACAATATATGATTTGGCCCGGACACGCACAAAGCAAGCTTTGCACTCCGGACACAATATATGATTTGGCCCGGACACGCACAAAGCAAGCTTTGCACTCCGGACGATCTTTTTTAGAACTGCTGGTACTGTTTCATTAAATCCGCAAACTTCCCCTCTTCCCCTTTAATCATATGATAACAATGGTCGTCGGTGGGGAAGGAGCCGTTTTTCACCTCTTCCACATACTGCCTCATCGCGTGGGTGATGACCTCGGCCACGTTGCAGTATTGCTTCACAAACTTGGGTGTGAACGCGGTGAACTGGCCGATGAGGTCTGAGACGATCAGCAGTTGGCCATCACATTCGGCCCCCGCGCCGATGGACAATACCGGAATCTTCAGCTGTTTGGTGATGAACGCGGTCACTTCCGGGGGAACCGCCTCCACCAAGATCATCTGCGCGCCGGCCTGCTCCACCGCGATCGCGTCTTCGATCACGAGTTTGGCGGATTCCGCGGTCCTTCCCTGAGCCTTATGGCCACCGAGCTGGCCCGAACTCTGGGGTGTCAGCCCGATATGCCCAACCCCAACGATCCCCGCGTCCACTATCGCACGAATCCGGGATGTCACCCTCACCCCGCCCTCCAGCTTGATCGCGTCAACATTGGCCTCCTTGAGGAAGCGACCCGCGTTCCGGACCGCATCCTCGTCAGATATCTGGTAGCTCATGAAGGGCATGTCCCCCACCACAAAGGTGTTGGGCGCGCCGCGTCGGACGGCCTCACAATGCACTATGCACTGATCCATTGTCACCGGAACCGTTCCCTCATACCCATACACACACATCCCCATGGAGTCGCCCACCAGGATCATCTCCATGCCGGCCGCCTCTGCAAACTGGGCGGTGGGAAAATCATAGGAGGTCAGCCAAGCGATCTTCTGACCTTCTGCCTTCATCTTGTAAAACTCATGGAGCATCGGTTTCTTCCTTGCCATCATATTCCTCCATTTTTTTCGTGAAAACTTGGTTTTTGGTTACACGCTTTCCCGTGAACGCAAACGTAAACTTGAACGGCATAAGTGACCAAACAACTTCCCCTTTTCCCACCGGACTGACGAGTTTTTTGTGGCAGGCGTTTCGGATTTGAGATGCTGTTTGGTCATGGTTCCCTATGAAACCTCCGGTTTTTTTCAGAACCAGTCTCTTTTCAAAAAAACTGGGTTTCCGACCGTAACTGTGTACAGGACAGAAAAAGTGATTGAGAGAAACTCGGCTTTTTCTTGCAGTCGGGGAGCCGGCCCATTTGGGGAAAAAGCCGGATTTCTCGCCCGTCCACAACTTTTTGTCCTGTACAGCGACCGTAATTCAATAATTTAACCTTTTATATTCGTTTGTCAAGCATTTTTTCTGAAAAAAATTCGATGTTATATTTTTACAACTGGTTTTTATTCTGAAAAAATGCTCTATTTCCGAATTAATATGATACGAATCCCAAAAAACCGGCCGTCATTCAATGACCTAACCTTTATCTGTTTTATATTCGTTTGTCAAGCATTTTTTTTGAAAAAAAAATCGGTGAGTATATTTATATTTGTTTTTTATTCTGAATCAGTGCTCTTTTGCCGAATTATATGAGACAAGCTCCATTTTTTTTTTGCCGGATCATCTGAAAAAAGTCATTGTGTATAAACGAGTATGGGTATATAAGGTTTCAATACAGCAATTCATAAATTCATCCCGGCCTCCAATCGGATGGGCTTTCCAAAAGAGCATGGTTTCTGATTGATAAAAGAAGGAAAAGATGGGGTTTTGAATGTTTGAAGCTTGAAATTCGAAATTTTGAACTTATGTTAAGGGTCAAGCAGAACGAACCCATTCTTCCCGCGGGATATGCAAGTTTCCAATCGCAATTTTGCAAAGGAGCGAAGAAGATGATGGCCCCATATGCATGGATGAGGCAGTTCATCAGAAACCAAGTTTTTTCAAAAAACTTAGTTTCTCTCTGCCCATATGCACGGATGAGGCAGTTCATCCTTCATAATTTTTTATACATGGAGAAACTGTGTACAGGACAAAAAAAGTGAATGGGGAAGGAAACCCGGCTTTTTCTGACGGTTTGGAACTCTGCCCGTTTGGGAGAAAAGCCGGGTTTCTTGCCACCCACAATTTTTTGGCCTGTACACAGATGGAGAAATTTAAAATAGATGAAAGTCTTGGTGAGTGACAATCTCGGTGATATCGGGATTCAGATGTTTCAGGAAGCCGAGGGAATTGAAGTGGATGTGAATACCGGCCTGTCTCCGGAGGAGCTGAAGGGGATCATCGGCGAATATGAGGCATTGGTGATCCGAAGTGCGACAAAGGTGACAGAGGATGTTCTGGAGGCGGCCACGCGGCTGAAGGTGGTGGGACGCGCAGGCATCGGTCTGGACAATGTGGACATTCCCGCGGCCACAAAACGGGGGATCGTCGTGATGAACACCCCCGAAGGAAATGTGGTGACCACCGCCGAACATGCCATGGCCATGATGCTGGCGATGACCCGGAACATCCCTCGGGGAACCTCTTCATTGAAAGAGGGACGATGGGACAAAAAGAAGCTTCAGGGGAGAGAGGTCTTCAACAAGGTGCTGGGTATCTTCGGTTTTGGAAAAATCGGATCCATTGTTGCGGACCGCGCCCGAGGGTTGAGGATGAACGTGATCATCCACGATCCTCATGTCACGCCGGAGCGGATTGAGAAAGCCGGCTTTGAATCCGTCGGCTTGGAGGAACTTTACCGCAGATCCGACTACATCACCGTCCACGTCCCCAAACTGAAGGACACCATCGGTCTCCTCAACAAGGACGCGTTCGCACAGATGAAGGATGGGGTGATGATCATCAACTGCGCGCGGGGGGGGATCGTTGATGAAGGGGATCTGCATGAGGCCATCCAGTCGGGGAAGGTGGCAAGGGCCGCGCTTGATGTCTTTGAAACCGAACCGCCGGGGATCACCCCGCTACTCGAATTGGAGGAGGTGATCTGCACCCCCCATCTCGGGGCATCCACAAAGGAGGCCCAGACCAACGTGGCCGTGGCTGTCGCGGATCAGATCATCAAATATCTGAAAGAGGGGACCGTCATCAACGCGGTGAATGTTCCCTCTGTGACCGGTGATCTGCTCACAAAGCTCACCCCCTTCCTGACCCTCGCGGACCGCATGGGTTGCTTGCAGGCACAGATCATCCGGGGGCCTCTGAAGGAGGTGGCCATCGAATATACCGGTGACTTCAAGGGGCTTGATCTCTCCCCGATATCGACCGCGATACTGAAGGGGCTTCTCACGCCGATGGTCAAGGACGCGGTGAACACCGTCAACGCGCCAGTCTTTGCAAAGGAGAGGGGGATCAAGGTGACAGAGACCAGCAGTGCCAGCGCGGAGGATTATCTGAACCTGATCACTGTCCGGGCCACGACCACGAAGATGACAAACACCGTGGCAGGAACCATATTCGGCAGACAGGAGGCGAAGGTCGTCAAGATCAACAATTTCCGCTTGGAAATGAGCCCCGAGGGCCATTCCGCGCTGATCCTCAATCTTGACAAACCCGGAGCCATCGGTAGCATCGGTTCCACGCTTGGCAAGCATGCCATCAACATTTCCCAGATGCAGGTGGGCCAAGATGAAGACGGGGAACATAACATCATATTCCTCAGAACAGA
The DNA here is from genome assembly GCA_029940115.1 of Desulfobacterales bacterium. Taxonomy (GTDB): domain Bacteria; phylum Desulfobacterota; class Desulfobacteria; order Desulfobacterales; family 4be13; genus JAOZRQ01. Next base: position 8,368 of record JAOZRQ010000126.1, on the reverse strand, counting down.
CTCCTCCATCCCGGACCATGTGCTGGAAGAGGTGCGTAATCTGCCGCTGGTGAAAACGGTGATGCCGCTTGAACTGTAAGCTCTAAGCTGTAAGCTGTAAGCTCCAAGTTGTGAGATTCGACCTTACAGCTTACAGCTTACAGCTCTTATGAGGTGAGTCATGCCGGAAGAAGAAAAAAGAGATTTTGTTGTCAGGGACCGGAGGATATTCGCTCAAGAGCATTCGTATCCACAAAAGGAGGAACCGTCTTCCAAAGAGGGACCATCTGCTGACGTGTCAGAAGGCAAAGAGCCATCTGAGAAGACGGGTGTGCCGGAAGACAAAGAGCCATCTGAGAAGACGGGTGTGCCGGAAGACAAAGAGCCATCTGAGAAGACGGGTGTGCCGGAAGGCAAAGAGCCATCTGAGAAGACGGGTGTGCCGGAAGGCAAAAGGCCATCTGAGAATACGAGTGTGCCGGAAGGCAAAAGGCCATCTGAGAAAAAAGCCGATGCGCGGGCAGAAACCCAACTGCCGGCAATCAATTTTGCAACCTTCATTTTCTCCCTGCATTCATCTGTGCTACTGAATCTGGGTCTGATAGGGGATCCCGCAACTGGCAAAAAAACGAGAAACCTGCTGGCTGCAAAACAGACCATAGACATATTGGGGATGCTGGAAGAAAAAACCCGCGGCAATCTGACAACTGAAGAGCAAGGCATGTTGAAAGACATCCTTTATGATCTGCGGTTGGCTTATGTCAGAGAAAAAGGATAGTTCTTTGTAAGGATGAAGGATGAAGGATGAAGGATGAAATTTGAAGACTTCATCCTTCAAAAAAAGGAGCACGATTCAGATGAGTTTCGCAGACACCATCAATAAAAGGACAACCCATATGAAAACCGCCACCCTGTTCTTGGTTCTCACATTTGGGCTTTCAGCTTGCCTGATGATTCCCAATAGCCAAGCACGATATGCCACCCCTGAAAATTTCAGCGGACTTGCTGAGGATGTCAGCCCGGCCGTGGTGAACATCAGAACTACGAAGACCCTCAAGGGCGGGGGATATGTCTTCAAAAATTCCCCCAAGCCTTTTGGCGACAATGACCCGTTCAAAGATTTCTTCGAAAAATTTTTTGACGGGGAGCAACAGAAGGATTACAAGCAGCGAAGCCTCGGGTCGGGATTCATCATTGACAAGGCGGGCCATATTGTCACCAACAATCATGTGATTGAGGACGCGGATGAGATTCAAGTGAAACTGAAGAACGGGGAGGAGTATGACGCGGAGATCAAAGGCCGTGATCCGAACACAGACCTTGCCCTGATCAAAATCAAATCCGGGCATAATCTTCCCCATGTCAGTCTCGGGGACTCGGAGCTTCTGAAAGTGGGGGAATGGGTGGTGGCCATCGGCAGCCCCTTCGGTCTGGAGCATACCGTGACCGCGGGAATTGTCAGTGCCAAGGGCCGGGTCATCGGATCGGGTCCTTATGATGACTTCATCCAGACAGACGCCTCCATCAATCCCGGGAACAGCGGAGGTCCTCTCATCAACATGAAAGGCAAGGTGGTGGGCATCAACACGGCCATCATCGCCAGCGGACAGGGGATCGGGTTTGCCGTGCCGATCAATCTTGCCAGAGGCATCGTGGAACAACTCAAAGAACATGGAGAGGTCACCCGAGGATGGCTCGGGGTGGCCATCCAAGATCTGACCAAGGAGATCGCCGAGTATTATGGGGTTGAGAACAAGAACAAGAAAGGGGTGCTGGTCACGGAAGTCTTTGAGGGAGATCCTGCGGATCAGGCGGGAATTGAGCCGAAAGACATCATCCTTGAGGTGAATGGCGAAAAGATCGAGACCACCCGGGACCTTACCCGCATCATCGCCGATATCGGGGTGGGGAAACAGGCGCGAATAAAAGTGTTGCGGAGCGGGACGATCAAGCTCTTCACAGTGAAGATTGCAAAAAGGGAAGATGACAAGCTCTTCGCCGGAAAGCAGAAAAAGGAAGAGGAGGACGAGCTTGGCATTCAGGTCTCGAAAATCACACCGGACATTGCCCGCCGATTCAGCATCAAGGAATCTGAAGGGGTGATTGTGACGGGTGTCGAGCAAGACGGCAAAGGGGATCAGGCGGGTCTGATGATGGGTGACATCATCAAGGAGATCAATCATGAGGCCGTGAAAACGGTGGAGAATTATAGCGAGGCCATCGGAAAGGTGAACTCCGGAGACGCCATCCAGATGTTCATCAGGCGGCGGAACAGCGGGTTCATCGTCATCAAAATGACAAAATGATCGGGCGATGGGCTATGGGCGAGGGGCTAGGGGCGAGGGGGCAATGCCGATAGCCGATAGCCCATAGCCAGAACCCATAGCCCATATAGCCCATAGCCCAGAACCCATAGCCATGGAACTGTCATCCCCTGCAAAAATAAACCTGTTTCTGAAGATCACCGGAAGACGGCCGGATGGCTATCATGATCTGTTCACACTGATGTGCCCGGTGGGAGTTTGCGACACGGTCTCCCTCACCTTCGGATCTCAACGGACAAGGGTCTCCTGTGCGGATCCGGATGTCCCGGAAGATGGCACCAATCTGGCCCATCGGGCGGCGACCCTTTTTTTGAAAGCCTTGGGCAAAGATGAAGGGGTGGAGATTTCCATAAGGAAAACCATACCGGTCGCGGCAGGACTTGGCGGCGGCAGCAGCAATGCCGCCACTGTCCTGTCCGGATTGAACCGCCATTATGATGCCCCCTTCTCCCATGAGGAACTGATGGACTTGGGACGCTCCTTGGGCGCGGATGTCCCCTTTTTCATCTTTGGAAAGCCGGCCATTGCCACCGGCATCGGGGAGAAGCTGGAAGCCTATCAACGGCTTAACCCCTTTAAAGTATTGCTGATATTTCCAGGATTCAGCGTGTCAACAAAAGATGTTTACAAAAAGTTTGATTTTGGATTGACAAGCGGTGAAAAAGAATTTATAAATATGAAATCTAAGGATCAGATCAAGGGCTTCAAACCGGAACATCTGTTTAACGATCTTGAAACGGTCACTGCTTCAGAATATCCGGACATCATAAGGATCAAAAAGTTGCTTTCGGATCACGGGGCAGATGGCTCTCTGATGTCAGGAAGCGGACCCACCGTTTTCGGGATATTTTCTGACGTGGTACGCGCAGAGCATGCAAAACGGACCCTTTCGCGGCATGACAGATGGCGCGTCCATCTCGCGGAGATGCTGATCTGAATCGTTTCAGAGACAAAAAAACTGGTTTCGACTTCAAATTTCGGTGATATCAAAACCGGGTTTCATCATTACTCTGTGTACAGGACAAAAAAGGTGACTGAGGAAAGAAACCCGGCTTTTTTTTTGCAGTTGGGAAGTCGGCCCTTTTGGGAAAAAGCCGGGTTTCCTGCCGTTCCCGACTTTTTGTCCTGTACACAGATCATTACTGACATACTGGGGCGTCGTCAAGCGGTAAGACACAGGATTTTGGTTCCTGCATTCGGAGGTTCGAGTCCTCCCGCCCCAGCCATACTCAGTGAGCAGCTGTTATCGATCACTCATTGCTGACTACTGATCACTGGCAACTGTTCACTGGCAACTGTTCACTGATCACTGACAACTGGTTTTACATTATGAGCAACGATATTGCCATATTTTCCGGAAATTCAAATCCAGCACTTGCAGAAAAGATATGTGAGTATCTTGACATGCCCCTTGGCAGAGCCAAGGTGAAGACCTTCAGTGACGGCGAGGCACAGATTGAAATTCAGGAAAATGTAAGATTGAAAGATGTCTTTGTCATCCAATCCACATGCGAGCCGGTGAATGACAACCTGATGGAACTGCTGATGATGATAGACGCATTCAAGCGAGCCTCCGCGAGACGGGTGACGGCTGTGATCCCCTATTACGGATATGCGAGGCAGGACAGAAAAGTGGCCCCTCGGGTCCCCATCAGCGCCAAATTGGTCGCGAACCTGCTCACGGTCGCGGGCGCGCACCGGCTGATCACCATGGACCTTCACGCGGGTCAGATTCAGGGATTCTTTGACATTCCCGTGGACAACCTCTTTGCCACGCCGGTCCTCCTGAATTATATCAAGGCCAATTTTTCGGACAGACTGGTGATCATCTCACCGGATGCCGGCGGTGTGGAGCGGGCAAGGGCGTTTGCAAAGCGCCTGAACGCGGATCTCGCGATGATTGACAAACGAAGGGATGCCCCGAATCAGGCAAAGGCGATGGCCGTCATCGGCAATGTGCGGGACAAGGTCACGATCATCCTCGATGACATGGCGGACACGGCAGGCACCCTGACCGAAGCGGCTGAGGCGATCATGAAAAACGGTGCGAAAACCGTTCATGCATGTGTCACGCATCCCGTGCTGTCCGGTCCCGCGCTGAATCGAATTACGGAATCGGCGTTGAACACCGTGGTGGTGACGGACACGATCCCCCTGAAAGGGAAATCCTCAGTCTGTGACAAACTGACCGCGCTGACGATCTCAGAGCTGGTGGGAGAGGCGATCATCCGAAGTCATACCGGTGATTCGGTGACCTCTCTGTTTGTATGATGTTGGATGCTGGATGCTGGAATCAAGCATCAAGGCATCAAGCATCCAACATCAAGCATCCAACATCTATAATAAGGAGTATCTTCTTGGACTTTCTCGAATTAAATGCGAATGTCAGAACAGCCGTCGGCAAAGGTGCCGCGCGGACCCTGCGCCGTGAGGGGAGAATGCCGGCGATTCTCTATGGCCCGGAAACAGAACCGGTAAAGCTTTCCATCAATGTAAAGGATATGGGGAACATCCTGAAAAAGAGCAAAAGCAGCCAAGTTCTGCTGAATCTCATGATTCAGAACGGGGAAGAGACCCCTCGGCCGGCGATGATGTGGGAACTGCAAACCCATCCGGTCTCCCAAAATTTCATCCACGCCGACTTCTACCAGTTCTCCACGGACAAGAAGATCAAAGTCAAGGTTCCGGTGGTGACAAAAGGAAAGGCTAAAGGCATTGAGCTTGGCGGAATGCTTCAGGTCATCCGGCGTGAGCTGGAAGTCCTCTGCCTCCCCCGGGAGATTCCCGAATCAATTGAGATTGATGTCACTGACCTTGATATGGGGGAGTCTGTTCATGTGGAAGATATCCCATTGGAAGGGGATATTGAGATTCCCACAGAAGTGAATTTCACAGTGGTCACCATCCTCAGTCCCAAAGGAACAGCCACCGATGAGGAAGAAGCGGCTGAAGGAGAGGAGACTGAAGAGGCCACCAAGTCTGAGGCGTGAAACGTGATTTGTGAAACGTGATTCGTGATTTAATCTGTCACGCATCAAGCCTCATGCCTCAAGCATTACTTACTGCAAATGACAGACGCGAAACGATTCTACCTGATCGCGGGATTGGGAAACCCGGGTGCCGCATATGCCAAAACCCGTCATAATGCCGGCTTCATGGTGGTGGATGCGCTCGCAGACACCTTTGCCATTCCTGTTGGAAAAAAGATGGCTGACGCGGTGATGGGCCGCGGGCGCATCAAAGGGACCGAGGTGATTCTGGCAAAGCCGATGGCCTTCATGAATCGAAGCGGCCCGCCGATCAAAAACATCGCAACCTATTTTCGGATATTAGGTGAGGATATGCTGATCATTCACGATGACATAGACCTCCCCTTTGGAAGAATGAAAATAAAAGAGAAAGGAGGACATGGAGGACATAATGGTGTGAGGTCATTGACAGATGCCTTTGGCGGAGGGGATTTTGCCCGTGTCCGCATCGGCATCGGCCGTTCCGAGGCGGATGAAAATCGGGTCACCGACCATGTGCTGGGCCGGTTTGACCAAGAAGAGTCAAACCACTTGGACACCGTCATCTCAGCCGCACGGGACGCGGTGGTCACCATCCTTTGCAAAGGTGCGAAGGAAGGAATGAACCGTTTTAACAGCAAAAGCAGGATCATCTGACTTTTGCATGATCATTCAACTTTTATAAATGGAGGGAAAATGATAGATGTAGTATTGAACAACATGCCGTTCTTTTGTGCGCTCACCGGTGTCATCGGCGTAGCTTTTGCCATCATCCTTGCGGGAGTCGTCAAGACCGCTCCGGCAGGAAATGAGAAAATGCAGGAGATTGCAGGCGCGATTCAGGAAGGCGCGATTGCCTATCTTGACCGTCAGATGAAGAGCATGGCAACTGCCGGCGTCATCATTGCCATAATCATTGCCGCCACACTCGGCAGCAAAACAGCGGTCGGATTCGTTTTGGGTGCTGTCACCTCCTTTATTGCAGGCTATATCGGCATGCGTGTCTCTGTTCTGGCCAACGTGAGAACAGCCGAAGCCGCGAAAGACGGCCTCGCCGCGGGCCTGAGCCTTGCGTTCAAAGGCGGAGCGGTCACCGGCATGATGGTTGCCGGGTTGGCACTCGCTTCTGTTGCAGGCTTTTACACCGTGCTGACAAAATTCATGGGTGTCGGAATCAAGGAGGCGGTACTCGCCTTGGTTGCCCTCGGCTTTGGCGGAAGCCTCATTTCCATTTTCGCACGTCTCGGCGGCGGCATCTTCACCAAAGGTGCGGATGTCGGTGCGGACCTTGTGGGAAAGGTAGAGGCCGGCATACCTGAAGATGATCCGAGAAACCCCGCAGTCATCGCAGACAACGTGGGTGACAACGTGGGCGACTGTGCTGGCATGGCAGCCGACCTTTTTGAAACCTACGCGGTGACGGCGGTTGCCGCCATGCTTCTGGGAAATATTCTGTTTCCCGAAATTGCGATTGCAACTGAGTTCCCGCTGATACTGGGGGCAATCTCCATTTTCGCCTCCATGATCGCCATCTTCTTTGTGAAACTCAGCGGCAAAAGCGACTACATCATGGGCGCGCTTTACAAGGGGATGTTCGGCGCGGCGATCATTGCCGCACTTGTGTTTTATGTGGCATGCAAGAAGCTGATGGGCGGAATTCCGAACATATCCGCGATGTCGATCTATTACTCCACCTTGGTCGGACTCGTTCTGACGGTGGTCATCGTCATCATCACAGAGTATTACACAGGCATTTACGGCCCGGTCAAAACGGTTGCCAATGCATCCACAACTGGTCACGGAACCAACATCATCGCGGGTCTTGCCGTCAGCATGCAGGCAACAGCGGCACCGGTTCTCGCCATCTGTGCAGGCATCGGCATTGCCTACTCACTCGCAGGTCTTTACGGCATCGCCATGGCCGCCATGTCCATGCTCTCCATGACCGGCATGGTCATTGCGATTGATGCTTACGGCCCCATCACCGACAATGCCGGCGGCATTGCGGAAATGGCTGGGATGGATGAGAGCGTCCGCGCGGTGACCGATCCGCTGGATGCAGTCGGAAACACCACCAAGGCGGTCACCAAAGGCTATGCCATCGGTTCCGCCGGTCTTGCCGCATTGGTCCTCTTTGCCTCGTATGTGGAAGAGATCGCCATGCACGGTGGCGGCACGGAGATCAGATTTGATCTGGGTGATGTGCATGTCATCATCGGCCTTTTCATCGGTGGTCTTCTGCCTTACCTGTTCGCCTCCGTTGCCATGCAGGCGGTGGGAAATGCCGGCGGCGCGGTGGTTGACGAGGTTCGTCGTCAGTTCCGTGAAATCCCCGGAATCATGGAAGGCACAGCCAAACCCGATTACGGCAGATGTGTGGATATCGTGACCAAGTTCGCTCTGAGTGAAATGGTCATACCCGCGTTGCTTCCGGTCATCGCACCGGTCCTGGTCGGCCTTCTCCTCGGGAAAGTCGCTCTCGGCGGCATGCTGATCGGCAGCATTGTCACTGGCATCTTTGTCGCAATCTCCATGACCACCGGTGGAGCGGCATGGGACAACGCCAAGAAATACATCGAAGACGGCCATCTCGGCGGCAAGGGCAGTGATGCCCACAAAGCCGCTGTCACCGGTGACACAGTGGGCGATCCGTACAAGGACACCGCGGGCCCTGCAGTCAACCCGATGATCAAGATTCTGAACGTGGTCGCGCTGCTGATGGTGCCCTTCCTGGTGTAGCCATCCGTCTCGGCAGAGTTTTATGAGTTTTATGAGTTTATGAGTTAAACTTAGAACTCACAAACTCACATTAAACTCACAAATAATGCAGATCGTGACGGGAGGTCGTATGATCATGATTCTTGGACATTGAAAAAAGGGATTGGCGCGGTAAATGTGCCAATCCTTTTTTTATGGAAGATTTAAGAAGAACCAAGTTTTTCAAAAAAAACTTGTGGCTTGACCCAATACCTTAAATTGCGTCAAATTTATTGATTTGTCAAATATCCTGAAAAGTTTGTAGTCCCGCCTTCAGGCGGTGCCACACCCCCTGTAGGC
>JAOZRQ010000940.1 GCA_029940115.1 Desulfobacterales bacterium | reverse complement strand
TTCATAACACAAATTCCTCAACTTCCTCCGAAGGGGACTGCGTATCCTGATTTATCCAGCAGCTCAGGTCAATCCGCCCGGCCAGTTGGGCCACGGTGGGCGTTTCAAACATGCTGTTCAGAATCAGGTCGGTCTGAAATGCTTCGCGCACCCGGGAGACCACCTGAATGATCAGCAGTGAATGCCCTCCCAGTTTGAAGAAGTTGTCATGGATGCCGATCTGTTCCAGTCCCAGAACTTCGCTCCAGATGGCGGTCAGGGTTTTTTCAGTAGGGGTGTGGGGTGCGACATATTCTTCCTGAGCCCTTGACTCTGCACCAGTCTTAGTCAGGGCTCGGCGGTCCACCTTGCCATTCGGGGTGAGGGGTAGGGCATCCAAGAATATGAAACCGGTGGGTATCATATGATCAGGCAAGCGTTGTCTGAGGTAGGTGCGGAGACTCCCGCTGAGGGTACGGTGGAGAAATTTCAACAGGTCTTGGCTCTCAAGGAGATGTCTCACGCTCTGGCGTACAAGCGTCTCCTCAGCGGGTATCAAGTCAAACTGAACACCGACTTGGTGTCCGTTGCGCCATTTCATCTTTCCTTTAAGCCAGCGTTCCCGGGATTCACCCGGTAACAACAGGGCCAAACGGACCACTTTGTCTCTGACAAAATCATCCAATGCGCCGGCCAGGCAGACCCCGCCGGAGGAGAGGTTGTCGGTCTGCACCTTTATGGTTTTCTCGTCCGTTTCGATGGTGCAGGTGCTTTGATAGGGTATCCGGTCCGGGACAAGATTCGACACGATGCAGGCGGCCAAGTATTTGTCCCCGTTCCGGCTCTCCCGGACGATGACCACCGCGTCCCGGACATCAGAATGCTGACTGAGCACTGCCTCGATTTCCCCGAGTTCGATACGGAAGCCCCGAATCTTCACCTGATGATCAATGCGTCCGAGAAACTCGATGTTGCCGTCAGGGAGATATCTGGCCAAATCCCCGGTTTTGTAGAGACGTGTTCCTGGATCATGGGAAAATGGATTTGGAATGAATTTCTCAGCAGTCAACTCTGGACGGTTGAGGTAGCCTCGGGCAAGGCCGACACCGCCGATGTACAGTTCGCCGGGAACGCCGATG
>JAOZRQ010000939.1 GCA_029940115.1 Desulfobacterales bacterium | reverse complement strand
TGCACGGATTGAAAAAAATCAGCGGAATCTGAGTAATCCGCGGCAATCCGTGAACCTATCCGAAAAATAATTTGCCAGCAACAGATTTGAGCAATGGTGCCAATGTGTTGCAGGAAAAATGCGCTGTCTTTGAATCTGCCATTATTTCAAGGTGTTAATGATTTTTCGGATAGATTCGTGGTTCAAACTCTTCATGCCCTGTTCGACATTTCAGGTTTTTCCTGGCAAGGGGATTGACACGAACGATTCAAAAAATCGTTCCTACTTTGTTTGACATCCCAAATTATTTTTTTTGATACCAAAAGGATTGACGGCAATCCCCTTCTCACCCACAATCCATGTTGTGGATCGAGAAAATTGAGAGTGGATTCCGGGTCAAATGACGGGAACCTCGTCTGAAGGGGATGAAGCCTTGGGGATTGCCGGTTCCCGTCATTTGCCCGGAATGACAGGTTTGTGTTGGATTTGAGGCATGAGACAAAAGTTGTCTGCCAAAAAGCCGGACAAAAGTTTCACCCACATTCAACAACGATGGAACAAAAATCACGTTCACGGGCACGTTCACGTGCACGGACCCACGGCAACAAACACACCCGAACCCTACAGCAACAAGCAACCCTTAACCCTTAAACCTTAAACCTTTTTGATTTACATGGGAGCGTCCATGACGCCCGGCGACGACACATGCATGGATGAGAATCCAAGCTGGGGATTCCGGACGGGACAAGGGCGGAATTGTCCGATTCCGGCATGGGCATGGACTGGCCTCCCATTGGTGGGCGGGATGTTTTTGGAGGGGGTCGTGGTGGGATCGTCGGAAACTCCGGAGGCCCACCCCGGGGTCACGGACATCGTGGGCCACAAAGTATTCTCCTATGGCAGCTCTGGCCCGCCAATGCAGGCACTGGCATGATTCGCATGTCAATGCCCCCCCGAAGGCGGACACTCCTATATGCAGCTCGTGGCTGACTGAAAAAATGCCGCCCGACTCTGCCAACAGGAACGCTTGTACCATGAGGGATGTCGGATGTCAACAACTTTCTGCGCCACAAACCCACAAAACCCCAAAAAAACGATGAATCCCACGCCAACAAAGAAAGACGGCAATCTGTGCAATC
>JAOZRQ010000938.1 GCA_029940115.1 Desulfobacterales bacterium | reverse complement strand
TCCGCCTTCAGGCGGTCTCACACCGCCTGAAGGCGGAACTGCAAACTGGGCCCGGACAATCTTTTTGTCCGCCCCAAAGAAAAAGCGCATGGGCCTTGTGGCCCGCCAATGCAGGCTCTGGCATGATTCGCATGTCAGTGCCCCGAAGGCGGACACTCCCATTTGCACCTCGTGGCTGATTGAAAGAATGCCGCCCGACCTGCCGACAAGGATGCCTGCACGATGAGGGATGTCGAATGTCAACAACCTTCTTTCCAGAAAGCGACATTTTCTTTGACATCTCAAGGTCTCCTTGATATCAAAGGGAATGAGACGCAAGAAAGGCTGAACTCTCTCAAATGCCAGACGGGACAACGGACAACGAATCATCACGGTAATCCCCCAATCCCACGAATCCCGGTTCAGACAGGAGAGGGACAAAAGTTGTTTGCCAAAAGCCCCGAAAAAAAACCGGCTTCGCGTTAAAAATTATGAGCGATAAGGTCACAACAAGCTAGAGCTGTCAGAGAAGCCGGGTTTGTTCGCCTGAACCCCACGGTAGCAAACGCATCCGAACAAACTCAGAAACTCAGAAACTCACAAACTTGATTTACATAGGAGAAGGCGGCATTTCTTTTGACATCTCAGGTTTCCCTTGATATCAAAGGGAATGAGACGCAAGAAGGGCTGCTCAGTTATCAAGGTTGAAAGGCAATGAGCTTCGAATTGTGAAGGTTGAAAGGCAATGAGACCGCCCTTCTTGCACTCCTTTTGTTGAGCTCTCACAAACGCCTGACGGGACAATGGATGGACAGTTCAGACAAGAGAGGGACAAAAGTTGTCTGCCAAAAAGCCGGACAAAAGTTTCACCCACATTCGACAATCAACGCAAAAAAAAGGCAGCCATCAACATGACGGCAACAATCAAACCCGAACCCTACGGAAACAACTCACAAACTCATTAAACTCACAAACTCATTAAACTCATTAAACTCATTAAACTCATTAAACTTTCATCGTCCGCATCGCGGGTACAGGTGTGACGGCCATGTGTTCAGCGACGTGATCTCGGCTAGGGAGTGCCGGATCATGTCGTACCCGTGAGGTCCGGACATCCGATTCGCTCCCCAACGGCCGCCA
>JAOZRQ010000600.1 GCA_029940115.1 Desulfobacterales bacterium | reverse complement strand
AGGTTCACGTTCACGTTCAGGTTCACGTTCAGGTTCACGTTCAGGTTCACGTTCAAGGAATGGAGATGGATGATGGAATACCCCGGGTTTACATTTGAGATACGACAACAGGAGGCCAACTCCCGCGCACGGCTGGGACGTCTGACCACCCCGCACGGCAGTATTGAGACGCCCAATTTCATCTTCTGCGCGACCAAGGCGGCCATCAAGGGCGCGGGGCCGGCCGACCTGCGGGCGGTCCATGCGGATATTATCCTGTCGAACACCTATCACCTGATGTTGCGCCCCGGGGCCGAACTGGTGGAGAAAATGGGGGGACTCCATTCCTTTATGGGATGGGACGGCCCCATACTGACCGACAGCGGCGGGTTTCAGATTTTCAGTCTGGGGCATGGATCGGTATCGGATGAGATAAAGGGGCGGCGGAATTCAAAACGCCCCAGTGCATTGAAGCAGATCGGCGATGACGGCGCTGTTTTCCGATCCTACATTGACGGCAGCACCCACATCCTGACACCGGAAAGTTGCATGGACATCCAGCGCAAACTGGGGCCGGACATGGTGCTGGTCATGGATGAATGCACCCCCTTCCATGTGGAGAGAAGATATACCGAGAACTCCATGCAGATGACGCACCGCTGGGCCGACCGTTGCATTGCCGCATTTGAACGGACTCATGACGGAACCCAGGCCCTTTTCGGAATCGTCCAAGGCGGCATCTATGAGGACCTGAGACGGGAAGCCGGGGAGTTCATCTCCTCCCGCCCCTTTTTCGGACACGCGGTGGGGGGATCATTGGGCGCGACCAAGACCCAGATGGTTGAGGTTGTCGGCCATGCCCTGACCCATCTGAGAAGGGACCGGCCGGTCCATCTGCTCGGCATTGGCGGAATAGATGATATCTGGATGAACGTGGAGATGGGGATTGACACATTCGACTGTGTCTCTCCCACAAGACTGGCGCGCCATGGGTGCGCGCTGGCACGTCACAGAAAGAATTACAAACTGAACATCCTGAACGCAACATTCCGGGAAGATGACCGCCCCTTGGAGCAGGCATGCGACTGCTCCACCTGTCAGACTTACTCCAGAGCCTATCTGCATTACCTGTTCAAGGCAAGGGAACTTTACGGCATCCATCTGATCACGGTTCATAACATGCGGTTTATGATCCGTCTGCTCACAGGGATACGACACGCGATCAGGGAAGGGCGATTTTCAGACGCGAAGCGGGAGTGGTTTCAGAACGAAGCGGAGGTTTTTTGATCTGCTGACTTTTTCAAATTGATTTTGGGCATCCTTCATTCATGGGTTCACGCATTTCAGTTTGTAGTTCCGCCTTCAGGCGGTGCCGCACCGCCGAGAGGCGGAACTGCAAACTTCTGGCGCTTCTGAGAAGTGCAGACTACTTTTCAGGCAAAATGAAAGATGCCTGATTTTGGATAGTTCATGTTGTAGCCACAATCCACTGACCCACAGAAAGAGACCGATATTGCCATGGGACACATTTTCACCTTTGATGACGCGGTTGCCTACCAAAAATGGTTTGACAAGCCGAAAAACAAGCATCTCACCGAACTTGAGGGCCGGCTGATGATCCACATGCTCAGACCGATCCCCGGAGAGTCAGCCATTGATATCGGATGCGGAATCGGGTCGGCCATCCTTCCCTTTCTCAAAACCGGCATTTCGGCCACGGGGATTGATCCGTCCCCGCATATGATTCATATGGCTGAAAATAATCTGGGAAACCGTGCGGACCTGTACAGCGGATTTGCCGAAGATCTCCCTTTTGAGGACAATGCCTTTCATCATGCCTGCCTTGTCAAAACCCTTGAATTTGTCGAATCCCCCCGAAGGGCCATTGAAGAGGCGTGCCGAGTGGCAAAGAACAGGGTCTTTATCGGCTTGATGAACAGATATTCCATCAAAGGGACCGGGTTGCGGGTCAAACGGATATTTGCGAATACCATCTATGACCATGCACACTTTTTCAACATATGGGACATGAAGCAGATGATCCGGGAGGTTTTGGGGGATATCCCCGTATCTTGGCGAACCATCTGCCAGTTTTCCACGGGAAGCGGCACCATCACCCAGAAAATAGAATGTTCGGATCTGATCCAAAGATATTGCCCCTTTGGCGCCTTTAGCGGAATCACCATCACCCTTGTTCCCCGCCTCAGGACCAGACCCCTTGAACTCCGCTGCCCCGCGGATGCCCCGGATGGTGCCGTAAGCACAGGTCTGGCAAGGGCAAAGCGTGAGGCGTGATGACGTGATGCGTGATGCGTGAGGCGTGAGGCGTGAGGCGTGATGACATGGCTTGATGGCACTTCACGAATCACGTTTTACGTTTCACGCATCACGTTTCACGTTTCACGCATCACGCCTCAATTTTAACGGAGATGAAAACTTATGGAAGCCTATCTTTATGAACCGCTGGAAGATGGAAAGGTCAGGTGCAATCTCTGCAATCATCGCTGTGTGATAAAGGAGGGGAGCCGAGGGATATGTCATGTCCGGGAGAATCGGGCTGGCATCCTGACCAGTCTGGTTTACGGGAAGGTCATTGCCCGCCATGTTGATCCGATTGAAAAGAAGCCCCTGTTCCATCTTCTGCCGGGAAGTCTCTCCTATTCCATTGCCACGGTCGGTTGCAATTTCAAATGCCAATTCTGCCAGAACGCTGGCATCGCCCAGATGCCGGCCGACAATGACGGATTGATCATGGGGGATCCCTGCATGCCGGAGGAGGTTGTCCGCGCGGCCGAGGCAGGAAACTGCAAGAGCATTGCCTACACCTACACCGAGCCGACCATCTATTTTGAGTTTGCCTTTGACACGGCAAAGCTGGCCCATGAAAAAGGGATCAAAAATGTGTTTGTCACCAACGGGTACATGACGCCCGAGGCATTGGAGATGGTATCCCCTTACATGGACGCGGCCAATGTGGATTTGAAGGCATTCAACACCGATTTTTACAAAAGGCACTGTGCCGCAAAGCTGGAGCCAGTGAAGGAGAGTCTGAGAAAGATGAAATCCTTGGGGATCTTTGTGGAGATTACGACCCTGCTGATTCCCGGGCTGAATGATGATCAGGGGGAACTCGGGCAACTGGCCGCTTTCATCGCGACCGATCTCGGCATGGACACGCCGTGGCATATCAGCCGGTTTCATCCCACATACCATCTGACTGACCGGCCCCCCACACCCGTGTCAACGCTAATCATGGCGCGTGAAATTGGCATCCGGGCGGGGTTGAGGTATGTTTATGTGGGGAATGTCCCCGGTGAGAAGGGGGAGGACACCTTTTGCCCTCAGTGTGGAAAATGCCTCATCGACCGATGGGGCTTCAGCATCCGGGAATATCACATCAAAGACGGCGGGTGCGCGTATTGTGGGACATCAATCGCCGGTGTGGGATTGTGAGCAAGTATGAAGTGTATTCATACTTCATATTTCATA
This sequence comes from Desulfobacterales bacterium, assembly GCA_029940115.1. Lineage (GTDB taxonomy): Bacteria > Desulfobacterota > Desulfobacteria > Desulfobacterales > 4be13 > JAOZRQ01. The sequence goes on along the minus strand of JAOZRQ010000600.1, from coordinate 484 downwards.
CTTCATACTTTTTGACTCAGTTCCCTGTTTCAACAAATGTCGGGGTGACCCGGACACCGGTTTCCTCATCCGTGTGGTCTTTTTCATATTTCTCCCGATTGGCATCGTCCACATATTCGACAAAAAAGATCAGGGATATCTCTGAAAGTCCGAGTTGCCTTCCATAAAGGGCCGCCTGCCCCAAAGCCTTGTGATACCCCGATTCATCTGTGTAAGACTTCAGTTCGACGCCGTAAACCTGGCCCTGGCATCTGATGATCAGGTCAATCTTTCCGTTTCCGGTGGGAAACTCAGGATACACTTGGGCGTCTCTCAAATTCAGGAAGTCGCACAGATATCGATACAGGTTGAAATGATAGACCGCCTCGAAGATTCTCAAGTCCTTCCGCCTCGGCGCGTCTTTCAACAGCCAGTCCCGGTTTCGCTTTAGATGCGCCTGATGCCGGCGCATCAGATTCCGGATGTTCAGGCCGGATTCGGTGAA
>JAOZRQ010000937.1 GCA_029940115.1 Desulfobacterales bacterium | reverse complement strand
GGTCACCTTTTTTTGTCCTGTGTACAGGACAAAAAGGAGAGAAACCCGGCTTTTTCCCAAACAGGCAGAATCTGGGCTGATGAAAATGTCACAGACAGAGTTGCCAATTGCGATCCCGTTTTTGTTCCGCTTGTTTTTTTCGGCTTGAAGATCAATGACTCATGAAATGCCCGGAACAAAGACGGGATCAGCTTTTTGAGAGCATCGGCAACATTTTCATCACCCCAGGCAGAATCCCCAACTGCCAGAAAAAGCCGGGTTTCCTTCCTCAATCATTTTTTTTGTCCTGTACAGGTCCATAAATTCATCATGACTGAATAAGTTTTCTGAACCTTATGAAATAATCTGCTCCGGACCAGATGGTCAGCACCAGTGCGATCCATAAGAGGAAAAGTCCGATCGCGTGAAAATTGATCCCAAAATAGGGGAAATGGAGCATCAATGGGATGATCGCGGCAATCTGAAACCCTGTCTTGCATTTTCCCAGCCAAGACGCGGAGACATCTCCCCCTCCCTCTGAAATGATCCCCCGCAGACCGGTCACGGCGATCTCCCTGCCGATGATGATGCAGACCATCCAGCCGTCTATCCATTGAAGGGAGGCCAGCATGATCAGGGAGGAGGAGACCAGCAACTTGTCCGCGAGCGGATCCATCGCCTTTCCCAGATTGGAGACCAGCCCCCGGGTTCTTGCAAAATAGCCGTCCAGATAATCGGTGATGGCCCCCACGCTGAACAGCAGGACCGCCAGAAAAGTGACACATCTGCTCTCTGGAAACAAGAGCAGGATCACAATTCCAGGGGCCGCGCCCATCCGGAACAGCGTGAGAAAATTCGGGTGGCTCAGTATCTTTTTTAAATTCCCGTTTGGAAACATGGGCGTTTCAGGTGGTTGGCTTGGGTTATTCATAAGTTTAACAATTAGAAGTTCCCGCTCGGTTCGGTTCGCCCGCTCGGTTCGGATTGGCAAATCCGGACCATCTGCCGGATTTGTCAATCCCCGATAAAAAATGTCGGGGACAGGTTCCGGCAGGAGCGGAAGGTTCCCCTGACGCTCGGTTCGCCCGCTCGGTTCGGATTGGCAAATGGAGGTTCCCCTGACGCTCGGTTCGGATTGGCA
>JAOZRQ010000599.1 GCA_029940115.1 Desulfobacterales bacterium | reverse complement strand
CGCTCCCGCCGGATTGACAAATCCGGCGGGAATGGTTCGGATTTGTCAATCCGAACCGAGCGGCGGGGTTTTCAGATGAACCAGTGGCGACGGACAGCAGACAACTTAGGCGATTTCCAAGAATGAATATCCCAAGGGCAAGTTCGGATCCATCAGGCGCACTGCCGGAGGACAGAGAACGGCAGACAGGATGGGGATATTCTTTTCCGGAAATCACCTTAACAAGAGGGGAATACCGGTGGAACTTCTCATGATTATTGCCGTGTTGCTTTATATGGTAAGCACGGGGGGATATATCGCATATCTGTTTCTTCAGAAGGCGTATCTCTGCAAATCAGGCTGCTGGTTGCTAACTACCGGTTTTGTCTGTCATTCCGCGGCCCTCGGTTACGGGGTGGCAAGTTCAGGGCATCTTCCGATTTATACGCTTCATGGAACCCTCTCTATGGCCGGGTGGACCGTTGCGGGGGTCTTTCTTGCATTCCAGTACAAGTACCAGCTGAAGGTTCTGGGGATATACGCGGCTCCCTTGGTCACTCTTGTGATGGTCATCTCATCGCAACTGCCGGCAGAGCCTGCCCGAGGCAAGGCGATCTTCAACAACTTCTGGATGATCTTCCATGTGATGGTCATCTTTGTGGGCGACGCGGCCTTTGCCTTGGCATGCGGGCTGGGGATGCTCTATCTGATTCAGGAATATTCCATCAAGAACAAACACCACGGTTTTTTCTTCAGACGCCTCCCCTCCCTGGAACTGCTCGACTCCACAGCGTATGCCTGTGTGGTGTGCGGTTTCACCCTGCTGACCCTCGGTCTGATCACCGGGTTCCTGTATGCGAAGCTGGTATGGGGCAAGCTATGGAGCGGGGATCCCAAGGAGGTCTGGTCCGGCATCACATGGGGCCTATACGCGGCCCTGCTTCATGGACACCTTGCCTTGGGATGGCGGGGCCGCAAAGCCGCGATCATGTCGATCATCGGATTTGCAGTCCTTTTATTCACGTTCATCGGAGTCAATTTTCTTTTCAAGGGGCATCATGGGGAATTTACTCGTTGGTGATGTGATGAGTGAAACGTGATGAGTGAAACGTGATGCGTGACTTGTGATGCGTGACTCGTGATTCGTGATGCGTGACTCATGATGCGTGAGGCGTGAAACGTGAGGCGTGAAACGTGATGCGTGACTCGTGATGCGTGACTCGTGACTCGTGACTCGTGACTCGTGACCCGTGATGCGTGACCCGTGATGCGTGATTCGTGATGTGTGATGTGTGATTGTATTTCAGGCTTCACGCTTCACGCTTCACGCTTCACGTTTCACGCTTCACGTTTCACGCCTCACGTTTCACGCTTCACGTTTCACGCTTCACGTTTCACGCATCACGCATCACGTTTCACGCCTCACGTTCCTTTTTTGCTATGATTGATATTCTACTAATAGGCATGAACCATAACACCGCGCCGGTGGAACTGCGGGAATGTCTGGCTTTTTCGGCGGATGAGGCGGGGGCCGCGCTGGATGCATTTCAGGCGCATCCGGCCATCAGGGAGGCGATTCTCTTTTCAACCTGCAACCGGGTGGAGATACTGATGACCAGCCCCGCGCCTTCTGAGGCGGTGACCGCGGCCAAGACCTGCATCTCCGAATTCAAGCAGATTCCGGTGAGTCAGTTTGAAGGGGCCCTCTACACCCATGAGGGGGATCAGGCGGTGCGCCATATCTTCCGGGTGGCCGCGAGTCTTGATTCCATGATGGTGGGGGAGCCTCAGATTCTGGGACAGATCAAAGACGCTTACCGGACCGCCACCCAAAAAAAGACATCGGGCGTGATTCTGAACCGCTTGCTCCACAAAACCTTTTCCGTGGCGAAACGGGTCCGAACCGAGACCGGCATCGGCGATCATGCGGTCTCGATCAGCTACGCGGCCATCGAACTGGGGCGAAAGATATTCGGCACACTTGAAGGGAAGAAAGTGCTCCTGATCGGGGCGGGTGAGATGGCCGAACTCGCGGTGGAACATCTGATTCGGAACCGTGTCGGGGAGATTTTTGTGGCCAACCGGACCTTTGAACGAGGGGTCGGGCTTGCCAAGAAATTCAACGGAAACGCGATCCGCCTTGAGGAGATCCCAGACTGCCTGCAACACGCGGATATCATCATCAGTTCCACCGGCTCACCAGAGTTTGTGATCCGGAAGGATCAGGTCAGGGGGAGCATGCGCGGCAGAAAAAACCGCCCCCTTTTCTTCATAGACATCGCGGTTCCCCGGGATATTGACCCGGCCATTCACCGCCTGAGCAACGCGTATGTGTATGACATTGACGACTTGAAAGGGGTGATTCAGGAGAACATCAAAGATCGCAACCGTGAGGCGGTCAAGGCGGATCGGATCATTGATGAGGCGGTGATCAGCTATCGCCAATGGCATGAGAGCATGGACGCGGTACCGACCATTGTGGCCTTGCGAAGCAAAATGGACGCGATTGCAACGGCCGAAATCAGAAAAACCTGCCACACCTCTTTAAACCACCTGTCAGATCCGGACCATGCGGCCATCCGCCGGATGACAGACGCCCTGATCAACAAGATCCTGCATGACCCCACCCTGTTCCTGAAGAACAATGGATGCCATGGGGATCACAAATCCTTGTATCTCGATATCACGCGGAAGCTTTTCAGGCTTGATGAGTGAGTCGGAAAAGATAGGCTCATATCAAATGTGAAATCATCATTTACCAAACAACATGGCTTGATGAGTGAGTCGGAAAAGATAGGCTCAAATGTAAGGACACCAAAGTGCATCGTTGATTACCACTGAGGAGAGTCCATCCACAGTTATGTCTTAACGAATGACTGATATTAAAAAGGAGAAGGCGATGCCTGATACACTTTCCGCCAAAAATGTCACATTGCATGAGTTGGAGGCCAGTTTTTCTCTCGAACTTGTTGAAGACAAAAATTTTTTCCCAGAATGGCGCACCTCGTTGCCACAACTCACAGATCAGGAACAACAGTTGTTGGACAAGGTCAGGGCGGGGTACATGAATCTCATCAAATATCCTCCGATGTTGGAAAACACGGTGCAGATGACGATTGTGGCCCCTCTGCTCTATTTGGCAGATTTTTATCTGCCTCCATTTCACATACAATCCGAGGTCTCCGTCAGTGTGTCGGACATGGATGAGGACATCACGATTGAAGGCAGGATCGATTTTTTGCTCTTGCAAGGCCACTTGTGGGTTGTCGTGATTGAGTCGAAACGGGCCTCATTCTCCATTGAGGCGGGACTGGCCCAGTTGCTCTCGCATATGCTGGGGAATCCGCATCCGGATCAGTTGAATCTCGGACTCATCACGACCGGGGGAAGCTTTGCGTTTGTCAAGTTGGTGGGAGGAGGGCAACCCCGATATGCATTGTCACAAGTCTTTGAGCTTCGGAATCCGGGCAATGACTTGTATCATGTCCTTCGCATTTTGAAATATTTTCGAGAGTTGTTTTTAGAACGAATCGATGGGAAGATGATCTGAGAATGCCGCCCGGAAATCATCTTGAAGCACTCAAGAGTGATCGTTCTGGACAGTGCAACATTCGCATCAATGATCTGCGAATCCAGTCGCTCCAGCGGACGCTCGTGCCTCGCACCGCTGAACCAATTGCCCGGAAGCTGTCCAAGTTGCCAAAATGTGGATTGTCTGGCTGAGATTCTGGCAGGAATGTGGGTTAGGCGGACATATGTCCTTGTCGGGGGACATGCGGACTTCGAGAAAAACGAAGGGGCATGAAAAAAGTCTTGACAACACATTATTGTTTATGGCATTCAGACTGAACCTGTGTGCAGGACAATAAAGTTGTGGATAGAAAGGAAACCCGGCTTTTTCCCGAATGGGCCGACTCCCCTGCCAGAATTGCTTCTGTACTCAAAAACGACACCTTGTGGCGATGGAGCTCCACTACGCAGGTTTTGTCTGCGT
>JAOZRQ010000936.1 GCA_029940115.1 Desulfobacterales bacterium | reverse complement strand
GACAGTCTCCCACGCAAGTTTTCGCTGTCTTTTGAAAAATTCGGCAATTCCGTCCCATGGGGGCTTTTTCCGGGTTCTCGCATATTTCGCGTCGGACTTCACCCCCCTGCCGGACTTCAATGCGACGACGAAGTCCCATCCCCTTCCGATGATCGTGTTCTGAATGTCCCTGTCATCATAACCGCTGTCCGCGAGCACGACGACGTCGTCGTCATCATGGGGACCGACGTACTCTCCGAGGTCAAGCCCCAGAAGATATCCGATGACCAGCTCATGCTCGGTCTGGCAGGCGATGCCGTGCTTCCTGCAATAGTTTCTGCTGTAGAGCGGAATGGGTGGCAACGGAATGATCACATCGTTGACGACCAATATGATGTTCGTCCATTGGCGCCCGACCACGAACCCCTTCCCGTGATTGTGCCTTCCGACATTCTCGGACTTCAGGGAGGAGCGGCCCTGGATCGTGCTGTCGACTATCACCACCACTCTCCACGGAAGCCCGGTGATCCTCCTCAGCATTCCCGCAAACTGCCTCGCCTGCCTCTTCGACAGGGTCTCAAGGGTATGCGCCGTGACCTTGCGGTTGTTTCGCAGAAACTTGCAGAACTGCGCCTTGCTCAGCCCCGGGATCTCCGCCGCGAAGGTCAGGGAGTGCTTGCGGGTCTCAACCATGAGGGAAAGGAGGAACCACAGGCACACCGCCTGCAGCCTCTTTTTCATGCCAATGTTTTTGAGGATCCAATCTCCCAATGTGTGAAATCTCATAATTTGCCCTCCGAATTCTCAGGTTCGTGTTCGCGTTGGAAAGGGATCATAAATGAAAAGGGGGCAAAAGGCAAGGGCCAATTTTGGGAAACACCGATTTTGGCCAAAAAAACTGCCAAGTGCCATGCAGGATGGCCATGCGACATTTGGGGACACAAAAAAGTCAGTCAAAATCGCGTCTGCATGTTTGCAATGAGGATCAGTGTCTGTCAGGAAAAGATTGTCAATGTTTGCAGCACATTTAAAATTGTGTTCAAAAAAATTCAGTTTTTTGAGGCTCTCACAGAGGTAGAAATTCCCAAATGGCTGTCTGACAATGATTTACAGATTAGCAAAAAAATTTCGGGAAACCTTTAAGTA
>JAOZRQ010000598.1 GCA_029940115.1 Desulfobacterales bacterium | reverse complement strand
GATGTCCCGGGGTGGGCCTCCGGAGTCTCCGACGATCCCGCCACGACCCCCTCCAAAGACACCCCGCCCCAATGGAGGCCAGTCCATGCCCATGCCGGAATCGGACAATTCCGCCCCTGCCCCAGCTTGGATTCTCATCCATGCATGTGTCGTCGCCGGGCGACGTCATGGACGCTCCCATGTAAATCAGTTTGAAGAGTTTGTGAGTTTAAAGAGTTTGATGAGTTTGTGAGTTGTTTCTGGGTTTGATTGTTGCCGTCATGTTGATGGCTGCCTTTTTTTTGCGTTGATTGTCGGATGTGGGTGAGACTTTTGTCCGGCTTTTTGGTGAACAACTTTTGTCCCCTGTCTCGCTCCAAGGGTTTTTGATGGGCCGTGTCTTCCTTCCCCAGGGTTGCCCTCGTTCCGGGCAAGTGAAGGCTTGAGGGATTGCCGGGCAGCCCTGGGCTGGTTTATGTAACCCCTTCGGGGTGTTCCCTCAGGGTGTTGGCTCAAGCCGGGCCTCTTCGGGGGCAACCTTCATTGCCCCGTCAGGCGTTCATGAGAGCTCAAGCAAGGGAGTGCAGGAAGGGCGGTCCCATTGCCCTTCAACCTCCACAATTTGAGACTCGTTGCCTTTCAGCCTCACGTTTCACGCCTCACGCCTCATGTTTCACGCCCCACGCCTCACGTTTCACGCCTCACGCCTCACGTTTCACGCCTCACGTTTCACGCCTCACTTCTCGCTCTTTTTATGGCCTCATCCAAGGCTCTCCGGACCAGCACAGCGACCATCCGTATCCGGTACCCCAGCTCAGACCCCACATTGTCCGTGGCAAAGGCCGACGCGTGATCCATGGCAATGGCAGCCGCTTTTTTCAGGGCATCCTGATCAGATACGGATTTTCCCTCCAAGCTTTTTGATGCCTGTGCAAGCATCATCGGCGCACTGCTCATGGCTCCGACAACGATCCTTGACTTTTCAATAACAGGCTCTGAATTTTTCTCTTGGGAAGTCTGCACAACCACCCCTGCCGAGGCAATCGGATAATCAATCGCGGACCGGTAGGCCAGCTTTTTGTATGCGTTTCCTGTTCCCAGTCCCGGGAGAGGAATCTGAATGTCCGCGAGAATCTCATCCGGTTCCATGGAAAGGGGGTGCTCACCAGCTAGGGTATATATGTCCTCAAGGGGAAGGGTCCGCTGGCCGTCCTTTCTGAGCAGAGTCACTTTCGCATCCAAGGCCATCAGCATCGGCGCGCCATCGGACTGGCAGGTGGCATGGCACCGGTCAGAGCCTTCCTTGGCATAGCAGATATTCCCACCGGCCTTGTGACATGCCTGCCTCCCTGAGCGCCAGAAGGCCGACTGATTATAGTGGAGACACCGGTTGTCCTGGCACAGATTTCCCCCGATGGTGCCCCTGTGATGCTGGATTGACGGCGCACCGACGGATTCAATGGCCTGAAAAAGACCCGGAAAATGCTTTTGGATGATATCTGAACGGCTGATGTCGGCAAGGGGGGTCCGGGCACCTATTTTTGTCACCTCATCTTTTTCAGAAGGGGATGAGCCGTTTTCCTGCCGGATATGATTCAGATGGTCCAGAGATTTGAGGCTGATCAGATGTTTGGGCGTCAAAAGCCGCTGTTTCATTCGCACAAGAAGATCGGTCCCCCCTGCCAAGACGCTGCAATTCCCTCTGTGGACATGCAGAATCTCCAATGCCTCATCAAGGGTTCCGGGTTCAAGATACTCAAAATTGGGTAATCGCACGATTTTTCTCTCCCGACCTTTCATTAAGACTTGACAAACGCTTTTTAAATCTCCTATAAATGTCAATGTGATCTGTGTTCAGGGCAAGAAACTCGGCTTTTTCCCGAACAGGCCGATTTTCTCCCCTGCCAGAAAAAGCTGGGTTTCTTTTTTTATCCTGTACACAGCAATGTGATATATAAAATATGAAAGGATTGGTCAAGTGTTTAATTTTTTTTAACGTGACAAGCCCTTGGCATGTTCTTGCAGGGCTTGGATCAAAAAACATGGAGGTTGTACGATTATGAGACGAGTGCTGGTTTTGAGTGGGCTTCTGCTGGTTCTCACGATGGCAATCGGATGCGCTCCGATCCCCTTGATCGTCGGAGGCGGGGCTGCGGCAACGTATAAGACCGCGATTGATGAAAGAAGCGCGGGGAGCCTGTGGAGCGATGTCGGGGTCACCGCAAGAGTCAAAAGCGCTTTGGCAAAGGATGACGTGGTGCCTGCCCGCAAAGTTGATGTGGATACGGTAAACGGCGATGTCATTCTGACAGGTGTGCTGGAGACAAAAAAAGCGGCTGATCGGGCAGGCAGGCTTGCCAAGAAGGTTCCAGGGGTCAGGAGGGTCAGAAACGAACTTCAGGTGGGAACAAAGACCATCGGGGAATCCCTTGATGACACCATTCTGGGGACAAAAATAAAAACCTATCTTTTCAAGGAGCCTTGGATCCGATCATTTAATATTGATGTGGATGTGGACAAAGGCGTTGTCACACTGACTGGCATCTTGGATCGCATGAACCATAAGGAACGGGTGCTTGAAATTGCCCGAACCGTCAAGGGAACAGTCAGAGTCATTGACAACCTCAAAGTGAAAGCCAACTGATTTAAGGATAAAGGGTTAAGGGGATAAAGGGTTGAGGGGTTGAGGAGTTGAGGAGTTAAGGGGTTGAGGGTTGAGGGGTTGAGGGGTTGAGGAGTTAAGGGCAAGACTTTCTCCGTGGATGATCTTACCCTTAACCCTTAATAACCCTTAACCCTTTATCCATTAAGGAATTCATTAATGGACCTGTTTAAAAAGATAAAGGTGTTGTCCTTGGAACAGGCGATTGTCCTGCCTTATCTGACCTATCGGCTTGCCATGGACGGGATGAAGGTGATCCGGATGGAGCATCCGGTGCATGGGGACCCCAACCGGATGATCGGGGAGAATGTCTTGGGCGAGGAGCGGATGAACGCCTATTTTCTGTGCATCAATGCGGGGAAAAAGGCCGTGACCCTGAACCTCGCCGAGCCAGAGGGGCAGAGGATGTTCCGCTCGCTGGTCCGGGACTTGAAGATTGATATCTTCGCGACCAACCAACTGCCCCGAAATTATGAGAAACTCGGGATTGATTACGAGACCCTGAAGGCATTGCGGCCGGATATCATCTGGCTGGGTGTCACCGGTTTTGGTCCGGAGAGCAATGAGCCTGCATATGATCCGATCTTGCAGGCGCGGTCCGGGTTGATGGAGATGACGGGCGAGGCCGATGGTGATCCCCAAGTGACGGGCATACCGCTCCCGGACAAGGGAACCAGCGAACACGCTTACGGCTTGGTGATGAAGGCCCTTTTCAAACGGGAGGCCACCGGCGAGGGGAGTTGCATCCATCTCTCCATGTTTGAGTCTTCGGCATCTTGGCTGACCGTTCCCATCACCCTGAGCGCGAGTTTCGGACAGCCCCTCACCCGTCGGGGGAACACCCACGCGTTCTTCTGCCCGGTCTCTGTGTATCAGACCCGCAACGGCTTTGTTTACGTCGCGGTGGGGAATGACCGTCAATGGAAATCGCTGGTCTCCTTGGAACCTTTCAAACATCTGGACAAGCCGGAATATGAGAAAAATGAGGGGCGTATCCAAGATGTGAAACATCTGAACCAGTCCATCAGCGAGATTACCCGAAATCACACGTCAGAGGAGCTGATTGAACTGTTTCATTCCATCACGGTTCCGATCAGTCGGATCAACCGCATTCCGGAAGTCGTCGCAGACCCGCTCATCGAAACAAGGCTCCTCCATTCCCATGACCCGATCACCGGAACCCAGCTCACCCTCGCGCCCCCGCCGTACATGACCCCGTTTCTCGAAGCAACCCACCGACACCTCTCCTTTCCCCCGCGCTTGGGGGAGCATAATCAGGAGATATTGAAACTTGATGCTTGATGCTTGATGCTTGATGCTTGATGCTTGATGCTTGATG
>JAOZRQ010000125.1:4600-14746 GCA_029940115.1 Desulfobacterales bacterium | reverse complement strand
AGTTTGTAGTTCCGCCTTCAGGCGGTGTGACACCGCCTGAAGGCGGAACTACAAAACTGGGAATACCTGAAAAACATATGGCCAAGTACTTATATTTTCAGGTATTTTTCAAAGAAAAACCCCGTTTTTTTTCAAAAAACTGGGTTTCTCTTGCTCTTGTGATGGAGGAAATGAAATGGGTGATGAAAATAAGACATCGCTATTTGGGCTCATAAAGAGAACCTATGGCATGATAGTGATCATACCACTGATAGCTGCTTACATCTCATATCTTTATGTATTTGAAGATCCGGGAAAATCTCCAGACAAGCCACAGAATACGGGGAAATCTTCAGACAAGCCACAGGATACGGTTCAGCGGCAACCTGCGGATCAACAGCGACCTGCGGAGAAGTTGGAGGATCGTACTCAACTGCAAACCCAGTTGGAGAAACTTCAGGAATCCGTTGAAACAGTGCAAACCCAATTGGAGAAACTTCAGTCCACAAAAGAGGCAAAGTATTCGCAACCGGTCCAAAAGATGCCTGACCCCCGTTTGCAAGAACAGGTAAGCCGTTTGCAGAGGACCATGGAAAGGTTGCGTCGTAGCATGAAACAGGTACAGGGGCAGATAAATGACTTGAAAAAAACGGTGGGACAGCTTCGGCGAGATCATCAAGCCTTGGCATATCAAGCAAAACCGAAAGAAATGCCTCTCAAGAGTGTACCGGTGAAACCCGTGAAACCGCTTGAACTGGTTGAATCTGTTGAACCAGTTGAGCGACTTGAACCGATTGAAGAAAGCGGATCAGGGGAGGAGAAATCGGTTCCTCTCAACAAGGCGATTCAGATATTAGACGACCAAGTGCTGATAAAATTGTCGAGTTTGAGTCTCTCCACATTTTCAGCCACCTTTGAGATTACGCTTCCCAATTTGCATGTTCATCATTTGAGAGACATGAAGGTGGGAACAAGAAGACAATTTGAACATAATGGAAAGACGTATCTCCTCGACTTGATGAATATCGGGAGGAACTGGGCGCAAATCGAAGTCACAGAACGGTTTTAGGATCCCTGCCCCTGTCCCTGCCCTTTCCCGTGCCCCTGCCCGGTTTCGGGCAGAGGCTAGGGCAGGGAAACTGAATATCGGGAGGAACTGGGCAAAAATCGAAGTCACAGAACGGTTTTAGAACCCTGCCTTGCTCCGTGTGCCTCTTTGTCCCAATTCGGGAACGGGCAGGGGAACGGGCAGGCGGGGCAAGGGTACGGGAAAGAAAGGTGTTTTTATGAGAGAAATGATTATTTTCATAGTCATCCTCGGTCTTGTGGGCATCGCGGCCGTATTCATCTATCTGGTCTATTCTGCAATATCGCTCTGGTTCCAGGCCAGGATGTCTGGCGCGGATATCGGTCTTTTGAACATTGCGTTCATGCGTTTCCGAAAAGTGCCACCGGAACTTATCGTAACATCAACAATTATGGGTGTCAAGGCAGGGCTTACGCTTGACATCAACCGTCTTGAATCCCATCATCTTGCCGAGGGTGATGTCAATCGGGTCGTCAAGGCGCTGATTGCGGCCGACAAGGCGGAGATCCCCCTCAAATTCGACCGGGCCGCGGCCATTGACCTTGCCGGCGGCCGTAACGTGCTTGAAGCGGTTCAGATGAGCGTCAATCCAGAAGTCATCAGAACAGACACTGTTATCGCAGTGGCAAGAGACGGCATTCAGATGAAGGCGATGGCCCTTGTCACGGTGCGGGCCAACATTGATCGGCTGGTCGGCGGAGCAGGCAAGAAGACAATCTTGGCAAGAGTCGGCGAGGGAATGGCAACGACCATGGGGTCTGCGAAGGATCACAAGGCGATCCTGGAAAACCCTGACCATGTCTCAAACGAGGTGATGGCCAAAGCGCTTGACAAGGATACCGCATATGAAATTCTCTCCATCGACATTTCAAATGTGGAAGTGGGGGAGAATATCGGCGCAAAACTTGGGATCGAACAGGCAGATGCGGACAAGAAGATCGCGGAGGCAGGATCGGAAAAACGGCGTTCCATGGCCATTGCGGTGGAGCAGGAAATGAAGGCCAGGGTCGTGGAGATGAAGGCAAAGGTTGTGGATGCGGAGGCCAAACTCCATGAAATGCGTGAAAAGGTGGTCGAAGCGGAGGCTGCTGTTCCTCATGCCATGGCCGAGGCACTCAACAAAGGCCGGCTGGGTGTGATGGACTATTATCAGATAAAAAACATCCAAGCAGAAACAGAGATGCGGGATGCCATCGCCTTGGGAGTCAAAGACTATGTGGAGAGGTATGGAAAGAAAGCTCAGACAGATGGCCGGGGAAAAACCATCGGCACGGAAGCACAGATGAATGCGATCGTCGCTTTGCTTAAAGGGCATTTGAAGATTTATGAAAAAAGCCGCAGCAATGAGTTCAATCTCCAAAACTCCATTGTTTCCACGGCCCAAGAGTATATGGGGAAATCTGCAAGCCGCTGTGATGCCGAAAAAGAGATGTTCAATTCCATGGCCGCTTTTGTCGGCGAATGGGCAAAGGGACAGACTGAATCAGAGAAAAAAGTGGGTGGGGCTCCTGCGAAAGCCGAAGGGCAGGGATTGAAGAAGGGTGAAAACAGGGCTGAAGGCAAAAAAAAATGATGATCGAGTGCTGTGTACAGGACAAAAAAATGGTTGAGGGAAGAAACCCGGCTTTTTCTTGCAGTCGGGGAGTCGGTCCGTTCGGGGAAAAAGCCGGGTTTCTCGCCCATTCCCGAATTTTTGTCCTGTACACTGGATCAAGTGATAAAAGACGTCAGGGCAAGTTTTCAAATACGCCCTATATTGATCGTCATTTTCAGGTGGTTTCATCTTTATTGTCAAATATGTTCTCTTTCCAACCCAGATTGGTCTGAACTCTGTCAACCTTTGTGTCACATAACAGATTGATAAGCGTTCTGTACATGGGCTTTTGTTGGTCATGAGAATTTTGTTTCTTGTCAGACGGCTCAGGAGGATACAGCCACAAGAGATAGTCCATCCGACCTGGAATTCTTGAAAGGACGGGTTTAAAAGGGAAAGATTTTTCCGTATTTTTAATATTCTTAATATGTTCCTTGAAAGTATTCACAAAAGCGTCAAATTCTTTGGTAAGCCCCAAGTCGCTCGTCACTCTGTATAAAACTTCTATGCGTATCTTTCTCGCATTTGATTTCAAAGCATCTTTCAAGATTAGTTCTTTTTCTTCGTCAGTTATTTCATTGTTGAGTAGTTCCTTCAAAGCTGTTTCAAATCCATTTTTGCTTTTATACTCTTTCAATTTTTTCAGTTTGGTGGTGATGTCACCTGAAAGGTTCATTCGTTTTAAATCTTGCTCATCCAGTTTAAAATGTGATAAAAAGACATAATTAAGTGCTTCCGGGGTTAGGATAAGCTCTGTCCGTTCAATCTGAAAATCTTCAAATAAGACCTTCTGGATTTTGAAAATATTTTCAAGTCGCTCAGAGTCGCCGGAAAACATGATCAACACGTCCTCCCACCCGTCGCTGAGAAAGGCGCGGTCTCCGTCTCGAAAATATCCCTTCAATTCTTCAAGGTTCAGAGGCTCTTCTTTTTTGGCATCGAAATTTTTCTGACTTACACATAATAAACGATAAAGAAAATAGAGACGGGAGAAGGCGCTGCGCTTTAAAACAATCGAAATAAAGGCAATTGGAGAATTTTTGTTCGCTTCCTTCCACGATTCATTCCTCAGTCGAATGGGGGCCGCATACTCCCATCGGACAAAAAAGGGGAGAAAATTCTCTTCATCCTCGGGTGGAAGTTCCCCTTCAAACTGAGGATAACTCTTTATGAAACCGTTTTCAGATGAGCATACTTCACATTGAGGCAGCTTTGTTTCTCCATGACGATAATGATCTGCCTCCAGAAGACAGTGAGAACAGCGTGCCTTTTTATCCTGATCAGGTTGTTTAAGCGGTTCAAAAAGAGGAAGCCAATGATGCCCCTGTTTGCGAGTGGGGCCGTAAATGATAAAATCATAACGACCGAGGAGGCTCTTCATCCGAAACACATTTTTTTCGACATCATCTTCAAATCCTTTCTGAAACAGATTGTCAACAGGAAACTTATTTTTCTTGGTTTCTTTTGCACATTTCAAAATCTTGGGAATCAATTCAATATGTCTTTCCCCTATCACCTTCTCCAAAGCGTTCCTAAATTCACATTCGCTCTTATAATCTACGTTTATCAACTCCTTTAATTCTTCAGGAAGCTTTTCTTTCTCCAAAGCCTGTTCAGTCAATCTGAAAGAAATTTTCGCATGTTCTAAAATCAGAGATTTAAATTCCTTCATATCGTTTTTCCCTATCGTTTTTTCTAAAGCCTGAACAAACTTCTTTTCAGCATCCTCATAATTCTCTTTGTCCTCATATTTCCTATTTTTCCAATCCTCCTGCAATTTTTTTGTGATTTTAGGGGGAAGATTTGTCTTATTTAACTTGTCTAAAGATTCTTTCGTCAAGCTGATGGAAAATTTCTCATCCTCATGCAATCTGTAGGCCGAGCCTATCGAGACTCGTCCGATGGCATACTGTCTGATAGAAACAGGAATTTGCTCGTCCTCGGACATCGCGTTTATAACTTTAGTGAAAAAATCGGGTTTTCGCTTAGGAATCGGGTCTAAACAACTTTCCCATTTGGATGAACAGACCGTGCGCCCGCATTGGCAGGCGACAGATGAAAAGGGCAAGTTATTTGGTCGCCGTTCCTTATCCTCGGTTTTTTGCAAATCTTGAGTTTTCAGATTAACGATATTCAAATAACTAATAAGCGGCTTTAATATCTCAAACCCTTTCTCTCCTCCTAAGTTTTTTATATCACGATGCAACATTATCAACTTATCTAAAATGATTCTTGAAAGAATTCGCTTTTTTCTGGGTTCATATATCCTGTATGTGGCTTTTAAAAGAAGATGGGCCCTATGCTTTTCTGCCAATTTCTTTAAAGAAGGTTGTTTATTATTATAAAACTTATCAATATCTTTACTCAATTCTTCAAGCTCACCTTCCAGTTTTTCATTTTCGTTCAACGATTCACCTTTTATGGCATGAAAGTCTTCCTCTTTTAACCATTGGCTTATTAAGTCTATTACATTTTTATCTTTACCTTTGACTTTAATCATCACTTTTAAATTACGCAATTGATTCAATTTATTGTGAAGCCCCTTATCTGTCAGCAATCTCACAACTTCCCTCAAGCGAAGATAATGAGAGTCTGTGTCGCTTAAAAGAAAGTCTAATGCAATCTGGTAAATCTTTCGAGATGCTATGGGAAACAGATGCAGTCTGTTTATCCAGTCAATTCGCTTGGATGATTCTTCTTTCAATTTATGAACACATTCCAATCCGTCCAGAAAAGAGGACTGCCAAGGAATATCGTAGAGATTTGCGAACAGTATCTCCTTTCCGCTTTTCTTCTCATCCCAGTATGCAAAAGCATCTGGTTCGATGTTGTATATTTTTTTGCAAAGATAGGTGCAATGCGCTCTTACTGCATGTTTATAGATTTTCACAGCACCTTCTGAATCTGCTGATTTCTTTAACTCGACCATAAATTCATCTTCATTCCAATCTATGCCACCTTCCTTCAGCAAATTTTCCAGCTTGTCCATAATATTCTTGGAAACGTCTTTATTCTCTAAAGTCTCCTTCAGGTTGCCAAAAGCTTCATCAGCCAATTTGAAATTTGCAAATTCAAACTTTTTAGCGGCAAAACACCTCAGCACATACTGCTGGACCCTTCTGTTCAACGGATTTGTGTAAACAGGCCAAAGTCGGGCTCCTTCGTCATAATAATCTTTATTCCTTTCTTCCCACCGCTCTCTTACCAGTCCGGGAGCTTCTGACTGCTTGACAAGGATACTCATTCTGTCTTTCAAAGATTTCCAGTATTGCCCCCATTTTTGGCTGGGTCTGGCAATATCGTCGAGATAATCCACCATCTCGTCCAACACGGATTGGATGCCTTCTATCAATCTTACAACCAATTTGGTGCGTGGCAAATCAGTATTATATTTATCAAATATCGCATGAAGCCATGCACATATGACATGTAGTCGAATATACCAGTCTCTCTCCTGATCATACTGTCCGGCCGCGCCCTCAAGGTAATCATACAATTTCAGTTCTATTTCATCATATTTTCCCCTGATGAACAGCTTCTCGAGGCCGGTGCCGGTAATATCGAGAAACAGCGCGTAAAGATATGCAGGCCCTTTTATGGAACACGCGAGCAGATCCACAACGATCTCTTTCACAAGGGGATAACTTGAGGGGTTTTCCAACAGTCTGTCGGCGTTATAAACTTCAAGACATTGAGCAAGCTGCTTCACCAAACTGTAAAAACTCCCTTCTCTGAGGTTCAGTTCTTGGCGGGGCAGATCATCAAGATAATCCTTGAGAAAGGAATGGGCCACTTCGTGTGCGATAAGACTTTGCAGGTTCGGCCTCTCTGGCATGAAATAAGATGTATTGATATAGTGACTGTAAGGCGAGAGCTTCTTATCTTCACGGCCAATGGTATCGGCCACATCATCAAAAAAACTGTGGGAATTTGATGTGAAATCATGTTGCCATCTGTGGAGGAGTGAAGGACGTCCGAGCTTTTTTTTATTTCCTTTATCCAATTTTTCGTCCATCAACATCTTTATCTCCAACCACATGTCTAAGCAACGTTGAGAGAGGTATGTCGTATATATCCGCTGTTCTCTGCGCCGCTCCATGCTCGGCCTCGGATGATCCTGCAATCCCATGTCGAGTGACTTGGAGAATTCCTCCTGATGATCCCCCATCCTTGAAATGTAATCCCATACACGGCGCAGAATCGCGCTGCGGAGCACCATAAAACGGGGCAGGGCCTTCTCTTCTGGAAATCTCTTTTTGGGAAAAATCCCGAAAGCATAAAACCCTTCTTGGAATACCATGAGTTTGTCGCTGAAGATGTTCCGTTTCATTTTCTGAAGCGCATACAGATTGTGGTAATGTCGCCGCTGATCCGTGCTCCACTTTGATTTGAGCAGCATATTCTCAACGAATTCATCCAGTTGCGTCTCAAGCTTCTCTTTCAGCCCAAATCCTTCCTTTAATGCAGACAGTTTTTCATGCTTAGGCAACGGGTAAAGTAATATGGCCTCGCTTGCCAATTTGTCTGTTATGGTCTTTGTGTCACACCCCTCTTTTTCCACAGCCCTTGTCAGTCTTTCTGTACAGAATGCGTCCTTGTCCCAAAGAAATTTCTCCTCGTAGCGTAAGGGACGATACAACAGAGGAGATCGAAGGTTGTATATGATATTCTGCTGGATGTGGCGTGCTTCGAGCAGCAATATGTCCAAGCGGTCAATGCAGTCCTGCCACGCCAAGAAGTATAATGCCATTTTGTCGTTTGATTTCTCTTTTGATCTCATCGTGTAATCCTCAATTCTTGAAAAAGCCGGGTTTCTCTGACACCGCATGCCACTTTCGTTGTCATTCCTCCAAAAACAGCCATTCACATGGCGTATGTTATGGCAAAAAAGATTTCAAAATGTCAAATATGGCATGGAGTCTGAGGATATCTGATATCTGCGAAGAAGCCTCTGAAATGGACACTGTCGTACTTATCACTTCAATGATCATCAAGTATAAAATCGCGACGGTTGAGGCCAAAAAGTTGGAGACAGTCAATATTCTGGGACTGGTCAGAAAATTGGCCAAGGATTCCTTTCCTATGATGGGTTGCACGACAGGAGGAAGGAACCTGTAATCATTCTCATTCATAAGGGTCCACTGTCTGAACTGGTCAGCTTCCCTCCATATGAAAAACATTGTTGAGTAAATAAGCCATACAATAATCGGAAGTATGAGATTTTCAGGGCTTTCTATCAGAAAAGGGGATTTTTTGCAGCTTATCCACAATATGTTTAAAGCCAAAAGAATAGACAAAAAAGAAAGAGCACCCCATATCGGCGAACACCAATAAATGACAAAACGCTTAAACGCGGTTTCATGGAAAAAGAAATCGTCATCTCCCGCGGGATGCGGGAACATCTCAATCATCGCGGCCCTGAGAAACGACCCCTGCTCACTTCCGTTTGGAGACCAGCAAACCGCGTCGGCAGGTTCATGAAAGTCAGGCAGACACGCCTTCAAGAGACCCATTTTTGGTTTGGGGCTGTCATATCCGTATTGAATGATGCCTTTCAGCCATCGTTCCAGAGGCTGAGGCCATCTGGGCCAGATATGATCCAGAACAGGAATGCGCCACCATCTGAAAGTGATAAAGGGGATTATGAAAACCATCCAAAGGAGAGCGAAAAGCCCCAACGCGACAGAATTTATGGCAAACAACAAGCAAAAGATCAGGCCCAGCAACAGGAAATGCCATCTGAGACCATCCGGCCAAAGATAAATGGAATAATTGTCTGAGACAGCGGCACGTTCCAAAATCTCCAATTCATATTGATCTGTTTGTTTCTCCCCTATGGTTCTCCTCAAGGCATCCAAAAATTCATGTTTGCCTGCATATTCCTGATCTTTCAACCCTCTCAATTTGGTGATGATATCTCTGGAAACATATTTCTCTTTCTCCAACAATTTGAGAGATTGCTCGGTCAATTCATAATTTTTACAATCTAAGATGGGCTTAGGCTGAGCAGCCTGATCGAAAATTAGTCTCTCAAGCTGGCTTTGCCCATTCCCGATGATCATTCTTAAATCACCGAGGAATTCATCTTCGTTTATATATCTCCGATTCTTCAGACCTTCCAGTTTAGTAATGATATCTTTCGGGATATCTTCCTTTTTTAACTGCTCTAAAGATTGCCAAGTCAATTTGAATCCTGAAATTTCTCTCCCAGAGCTTTCGACATCCCCAAAAAAATTGAAGACCGAGTCCCTCTGCCCCCATAAATTTTCCCGCTTTCGTTGCCACAGCAAAAAAGGAGGGCGTTTGTATCCTATCCGCCATAATGAAAAGAGTCTGCCTACAGTTGCTATAAATTTTTTCATAAATTTTCTCTGTAATTTTTCTGATTATAACGCTTTTCGGGGAGGCCAGTCTGCCCGTGAACTTGAACCTGAACGTGAGCATTCATTTGCGGGCAGACATAAGTTCAAGTATAAGCATAAGCATAAGTTCAAGTTCACGTTCACGTTCACGTTCACGTTCACGTTCACGTTCACGTTCAAGTTCACGGCCTCCCCTAAATCCGTTATAATCAGTAATTTTTTTTGGGCATTACAGACATTATCGAAAATCAGCAAATAAGCCATGTCAAAATCCTGCTTTCAATAATGCACTGTCAAAAATCTTAACGCCGATAGGGATTCTCACTTCTCCAATAACGTCGGGGCTCGTTTACCGCATTTCCAAATGGCGTTCTGGAAAGCGGTTGCGGGACATGGCCCCGAGCGGACTGACCCACCAAGTAATCATGAAAGGAGAGCTTGGTTTCCATGGAGTTTAAGTGGTCTTCGACTCTATTAATCATCTTCTTCAATTCCTCTTTTAAATTATCAAGATCACCTTTCTTAACAGATTCACGCATTAAAATATCATTGAAAGACTCATTCATCTTCCTCAAATCTTCTCTCAAGTCAGCGATATCATTATTCATAATTCAGTACCTCCTTCCTGTGAATTAAAAGAAAATCACCTCATAAGAGTTTTTGGCATACTTGAACGTGAACGTGAACTTGCCCACAAATGAACATTCAAGTTCACGTTCACGTTCAAGTTCAAGTTCACGGGCAGGCGGCCTCCCCGAAAAGCGTTATAATCAGGATTTTTGAACCCGAATTCCTTCTCACCAACAGACATATGTTGAGCATGACAAAATTTTTCTCTGAGGTTGTCCAAGCTCAAGTATAAAATCATATTATCAGCAGGTCTAAAACTTTCACGCGGGCGCGGCAACAAACAGAAAGCAGATTTTAAGATGAATCTGACCTGATCCGTTGCCTGACTTCCCAAATTCATAATCAACTGCTTACTTATCATACTCTGAATTTTTTGTAAAGAGTAAAGAGGTGAATAAAAAATTTTTCTGGATAATGATTGGCATTCTTCAGGCAAAGTTGGGCGAGAAACCCGGCTTTTTTCCAAACGGTCCGACTTCCAGACAGCAAGAAAA
>JAOZRQ010000125.1:0-4500 GCA_029940115.1 Desulfobacterales bacterium | reverse complement strand
GGTCCGACTTCCAGACAGCAAGAAAAAGCCGGGTTTCTTTTCCCGCCCATTTTTTTGTCCTGCATTGTGATGGGCGAGAAACCCGGCTTTTTTCCAAACGGTCCGACTTCCAGACAGCAAGAAAAGGCCGGGTTTCTTTTCCCGCTCATTTTTTTGTCCTGTACACAGAAAACTTAGTTTCTTTGGAACAAATTTCAGGGGCTGGCGGTCAGGTTTCCATGACGCGGCACCGTGTCGGAACCAGCCACATTCATCTCCCACAGGTGACACCGGATTCTCAGGAGCGGACGGACAAGCATCGCCTCAAACCGTTATTTCTCCGCTGATTGCTCAACATCCGCCTCCTCGGCTTGAACCTCCGTCGTCTCCACAAGGGCCAGCTCGTCTGTGGAGAATATCCGGTCAATCTCCAAGATGATGATGAACTGGTCATCCCGCTTCCCGATGCCCTTGATGAAATCCGTGCGCCAGCGGCTGCCGATCTTCGGCGGCTTTTCGATCTGTCCCGGCTCCAGCTCGATCACCTCATGCACGGAGTCGGCGATCGCACCGAGCACCGTGATCTCACCGTCCAGGGATATCTCCATGACCACGATGCGGGTGTCGAGCGTTTTCTCCACTTGGGACAGACCGAACTTCAGACGCAGATCCACCACAGGAACCACGCTTCCCCGGACATTGATCACGCCTCTCATGAAATCAGGAGACCTCGGAACCTTCGTGATCGGGGTCAGATCCAGAACCTCCCGAACCTGCGTCACATCAAGGGCGAACACCTCGCTCTCCAGCTTGAAGGTGAGATACTGCGACGTCACCGTTATATCTGTCTCTTTCATAACCACACCCTCCTCAATTTTCCTGATGATAACACCTTTTGGGGAGCTCGTGCCCATACCCGGGAGGAGCGATGGGCATGTTGACGTTGACGGGGAGGTATCCCCAAAAGGCGTTATAATCAGCAATTTTCAATTCTCAATACTTCTCAAATCCCTCATCGGTGATCAGATCGCCGTGTTTTCCGAATCATCTCATTCATTGGTAAAAGGGGATTCCTGCTTTCGCAGGAATGACAAGCTTTGTTTTGAAATCGGGTCAGAAAATTTGATCATCGAGTTAAATGCTCTACAAATCCGGCAGTGGCCTAAGCCCCAGATAAACCAGCAGTTCGTCAAATTCCTGTCTGGACGACCAGAGAATCCCCTGTTTTTCAACAAAATCCAGGGCGGAACCCGTCAGCCCGTTGTGGGCGAAAAGCGATGTCATGTACCCTCCTATGCAAATGCCTGTAAGTTGCTGATTTCCCCTGTCCCTGCCTGCCCGTTCCCGGATTTTCATCCATGCATGTGTCGTCGGCAAACGCACTCCACCCAGTCTCAATTCTCAATCCGCAATCTCCTCTCCTCTTCCCGCTTGGCGCACCGGATCAGCGCGGGAACATCAATGACCAGTGCGACTGTTCCGTCGCCCATGATGGTTGCGCCGGAGACGCCTTCAGCCTCCCGATAGTTCTTGTCAAGGGATTTGATGACTGTCTGAATGTTGCCGAGGATCTCATCCACCACAATGCCGATCCGGTCCCCTTCGACCTGTACGATGGCAATATGCTCTGCCGGCGATGGGGCGCACGATATGCCGAACACTTCACGCATCCGGATAAAGGGGGTCAGATCGCCTCTCACCAGAATCATGTTCCGACCATGACTCTTCTCAATCAGGTCCTTTGTCAGCTCCGCACACTCCTCCACTTGGGAGAGGGGCAGGACAAAGAAATTCCCGCAGATATCCACGAGCAGGCCGTCTATGATGGCCAATGTGAGGGGCAATGAGAGGCTGATGCAGAGACCTTCCCCTTTTTTTTCGGAGATTTGCACCGAACCGCCCAAGGAATCGATCTCCCGCTTCACCACATCCATCCCCACCCCCCGGCCCGATACGCTTGTCACTTGGCTCGTGGTGGAGAAACCGGGAGCAAAGATCAAGGAGAGGATCTCTTTTTCGGAAACCTCGACATCGCCGGATATGAGCCCCTTCTCCATCGCCTTTGCCCGAATCATTTCCGGATCCATGCCGATGCCATCATCTTCGATGGAGATGACGACGTTGGCCCCTCTGTGAGCCGCGGATAGACGAATGGTCCCTTTCCGGGGCTTTCCGGCCTTCTCCCGCTCCTCCGGGGATTGAATGCCGTGATCCATGCTGTTTCGGAGCAGATGCACCAGTGGATCGTTGAGCCGTTCGATGACGGTTTTGTCGAGTTCGGTCTCCGCGCCTTCGGTGATCAGTTCGATCTCCTTGCCAAGTTCCACGGAGAGATCCCGCACCAGACGCCTGAATCTGCCGAATGTGGTTCCGATGGGAATCATACGCATGTTGAGCGCGCAGTCCCGGAGTTCATGGGTGAGTCGTTCCAGCGTTTCCAGCGGGTTTCCGAGTCTCTCAACGAGCCGTTCCCAGATTTCAAGGGGATTGGTCATCTGAATCTCCTCGATCCGGTCATCGGCGATGACAATTTGGGCAAGGTGCGCCTGGGTGATCACCAATTCTCCCACCAGGTTGATGAGGGTGTCGAGCTTGTCAGAGGGGACACGAACTGTTGAGGATTTTGCCCTGAATCTCTGTTTGTCCAAGATTTTCTGCTCGCTCAGGGCGGCTTTCATCTTGTCTTGGGACACGACGCCGGACTTGACGAACAGCTCTTTGATCTGCTCCTGGTGAGGTTTCAGCACCTGATTGACGTCTTCCGGGGTCGCGTCTCCCCGGTCCACGAGAATGCCGCCGAGGCGGGGAACCAAAATCTCTGAATCTGTCGAGAAATCCTTGAATATCTCCTCAATGACGATCCGGCTCTCCTCCTCCACAAAGATGAAAACATCTTTGATCGCGTCAATGCTCTGGGCGGTTGTCAGCATGATATCCCAAGAGAGATAGCAGTTTTCGGGGTTCATCTCATCAAGCAACGGAATCGTTTCGATCTGTGCGGAGACCACACACTCCCCCAACTCACGAAGCTCGTCCACAAGCAACGCGGGATCCGTCCCGGTTTGAAACAGACCGGTATCCGGAATGAATCGGACCCGGTAGGTCATCTCCTTTGGTTTGTCGATTTTCTTTGCCGGAACGGTTTTCATCCCTTCCGCGGCTTTTTGGGAGTCCGGCAGCATACGCTCCAGCGCGGCGATGACCTCGCCGCAGGTTTCGATGTCAATCGCCTCGTCGGTGTCTGCCGCGTCGAGCATCGCCTTGATCTGATCCCGGGAGGCGAGTATCAGATCAATGAGCTCGCCAGTCACAGGCACAACCCCCTCACGGACTTTGTCCAAAACGGTCTCCACATGATGGGTGAATCCCGCGATGTCGTCGAATCCAAACATGGCACCGGAACCTTTGATGGTGTGCATGGAACGGAACAGACGATTCACCGCCTCTTTGTCATCCGGATTCTCCTCAAGGTCGAGGATGGTCTCCTCAATGTCAGCCAGGAGTTCCTCCGCTTCTTGGCGATAGGTGTCGATGTATTTGCTTGTCTCATCCATTTTGCTCGTTGCTCGTTGTTGTTGGGTGTCTGTTGCGGGTTGCTGCTTACTCCGTTCGGTTCGGAGTGCCAAATCCGAACCCTCGACCGCCGGATTTGGCAATCCGGCGAGAGCATTCTTTCCCTCCGCTCCGCTCGGTTCGGATTGCCAAATCCGAACCCCTCAACCGCCGGATTTGGCAATCCGGCGAGAGCATTCTTTCCCTCCGCTCCGCTCGGTTCGGATTGCCAAATCAGAACCCCTCGACCGCCGGATTTGGCAATCCGGCGAGAGCATCGAGTGACAGAGAATCCCTGACCCCTTGGCCCCTAAGCTCTAATCCCCAATTCATCAAAATCTATTCCGACACGGTCCGCGACCTCCATGACCACCTTGGATACTTCTGAAAAGACAAATTTTTTCTCCTTGTCCCGGGCAGTTCGTTGCGCTGAAAGCAAAAGTTGAATCCCAGCGGTGTCACAGGTTTTGACGTCCCCGAGATCAAGGGTCAACCCGTTGTTTTCTTCAAAACAGGCAAGCAGTGCCTCCCGAAGTCCAGCCACCTCATACACCGTCAGTTCACCGTCAACCTTCAATATCGCCTGTCCCTCTTTTTCATCTCTGATAAAGCCCATGATTCCCCCTTTTCTGCTGATTATAACGGATTTAGGGGAGCCCGTGCCCATTGCGGGCACACCCATGACGCCCTGCCCGACACAGGGCACGGGCAGGGAATCCCCAAGCTCACACTTGTGGTGTGCCCATGCCCGCATGCATGTCCACGCCCACGGGCGACGGGCAGGGGCTTCCCCTAAATCCGTTATAATCAGCCCTTTTTTCCGATGAAGATACTAGAGCTTTCAACAAAAGATTTGTCAGCTCGGTGGTGTGTCATGCGAAAAACCGCTTCGCTCAATTTTCGCACTCCGGACGATCTTTTTGTGTGTCATGCGAAAAACCGCTTCGCTCAATTTTCGCACTCCGGACG
>JAOZRQ010000124.1 GCA_029940115.1 Desulfobacterales bacterium | reverse complement strand
AGGTTCAACTCATGGGCTTTCCCTGCGCCTTTTCAATGGCGGTCTTCAACTGGTCTGCCAATCCCCGCACATGCGGTTCGGCGAACATGGTGATGTGGTCCCCCGGAACGTCATACATCTCCACAGGCTCCGAGGTGAAGTCCTGCCAGCCCCATGACCCGTCCCTCTGCCGGATTTCCGACGGTTCGGCCTCCGGATCGGTCTCCTTCGCCCGGAAAAGGGCAATCGGGACAGGAAGCCCCTCCCGCGGCGGATCATATGAGAAGTTGTAGTGCGCCCTGTAAACCTGAAGGTGCCCCCGCACCTGGGTGATGTCACCGTCCGAAGGAATGAGACCGGCCTTCAGAAGCCGCTCCCTGAGACATGCCAGCTTTTCTTCCCACTCAAGGTGTGCAAGCTCGTCGTGGGAAATGTTCAGACTGGTTCCGTGGAATTTCTCATACAGGCCCATGACATCGCAGCACAACTGTGCCTCGTCCGAAATCTCGCCCGAAGCCGGGGGGGCATCGGCGTCGAAAATCGCGAGTAGCCCGACGCTGTCTCCCTGTCTCACCAACCGAAGAGCCATCTCAAAGGCGACGAAGCTCCCGAAGGAATGGCCTCCGACAAAATAAGGACCTTCCGACTGGACAGTTCGCAGACACCGGATGTTGTGGGCCGCGATATCCTCTATGTGATCATGTGGCTTGGATTTCCCATCCAGACCAACCGCTTGGAGGCCGTAAAAGGGACGATCCGGACAGGAACGCCTTGCCAAGTCATAGAAATGGATCACATCTCCCCCTCTTCCGGGCACGCAGAAAAACGGCTGTCTCTCCCCGTCCGCCTGAACCGGCACGAGCGTTGACCAGTCCGAAGAGCCGGCCTCCCTGCGGAGAATGTTCGCGATCCCCTCGATTGTGGGATGGCGGAAAAGGGCTGACAGGGGGAGGTTCCTTCCGAACTTCTGATGAATCCGGCTCATCAGGCGCACAGCGAGGAGCGAATGGCCGCCGAGTTCGAAGAAGTTGTCCCGGACACCCACCGTGTCGGTCTTCAGCAACGCCCGCCATATCCGGACAAGTCCGAGCTCATGGGTGTCGCGGGGAATCAATTCCTCTTTCCGAACCGCTTTCCGAAGTTCTCTGACTGCCGGTATCTCCTTCTCGGGAATGCTGTCTCTCAGTGACCCGGGAGATCGGCCGGGATCAGCAACAATACGCTCCGAGAGCATTCGGAAGTGCTCCGGGATCCGGGCGATGTCCCGGGCCGTGAAACGGCGGGCATCATATACCATATGCATATGAAGCTGCAAATCCGGGGACATCAGGACGGTCAGCGCGTAGTTTGTCCTCGCGCCGGATGACCGGGTCTTCCGGACACGGATCAGATGATCCGAGGGTTCCGAAGCCAGCGGATCACTGGGATAGTTCTCAAACACCAGGATGCTTTCGTAAAGGGGCAGAGATCCGGGAACCTCGCTCCATTCCCGGATCTGCCCGGCAGAACAGTGCTCATGGTTCCGCATCGGAATCTGACGATCCTGAACCCGTCCCAGCCAGTCTCTCAGGGATGTGTCAGGAGATATCCGGAATCTCAGCGGCACGGTGTTGATGAAGAGGCCGATCATTCTCTCCGCTTCCGGAAGATCCGGCGGCCGGCCCGAGACTGTCGCGCCGAAGACCACGTCGGATTCGCCGCTGTAACGGCTCAGGAGCAGGGCCCATATTCCCTGGGCAAGAGTGTTCACGGTGATGCGGCATTTCCCGGCGAGGGCATTCAGCCCTGCCATGATCTCAGCCGGCAGGGAAACCGCATGTTCCCCGTACTCTTCCGCCGGTGGTGCATCCTCTGTGGGAGCGGCCCCCCTTCCGAGCCGGGTGGGCGCCCGAAACCCTTCCAGCTCATGTTTCCAGAAGGCTCCGGCCTCGGAAAGGTTCTGCCTTTGCAGCCATCCGATGTAAGTGCGGTAGGACGGGGCAGGTTCGGCTGCGATCTCCCTGCCGTTCCGGAAAGCGTCGTAATATGTCAGGACTTCCTTTAAAACAAGGGGGCCGCACCATCCGTCGGTGAGAATGTGGTGATGTGTCCATACAACATCATAGGCGTCATCGCCCGTCTGGATCATCAGCAGACGCATCAGCGGGGCCCTGTCCGTGCGGAACCCCTCTCTGCGGTCGGATGCGAGACGGGCCGCCAGCCTCTCCTCATGCCGTTCCGGGGGAGTGTCACGCCAGTCCTCATGGAGGACAGGCATTTTCGCATGCCGGGCCACCATCTGAAGGGGCTCATCCGTTTCCTCCCATATGAAGGCCGTGTGCAACACAGGATGCCGGCTCACAACCTGCTGCCATGCCCGTTCGAATGCGGAAGGATTGAAATCCCCGTGAACGCTCCAGATGCTCTGCTCAATGTGAATTCCCGACTCCGGTGCCCCCAAGGTCTCAATCAGCATTCCCTGTTGCGACGCGGTCAGCGGATAAATGTCCTCTATTCCGCAATCCGCCTCCTCAAATATGCGGTCCAGAATTTCCTGGTTCAGCTCGGCCAGGGGAAAGTCCGAAGGCGTGACGCCGCCCGCTTCGGGAGACTGGCAGTGGGCGATCAGTCCCTTCAATGCGGTGACGAAGTCTTGGGCCAGGTTTTCAACCGTCTCCCTCCTGTGGATGTTTTCGCTGTATGTCCAGTCAAAACCGAGTCTCCCGCCGATGACCATTCCGTTGACATCCATCAGATGGTCTCGGACTCCCCGAGGACTCTGCTCCAATCCCGCGGATGCCTCCGCAGGGCGAAACAGGTCTGACTGGGAGAAAGACTCGTCGAACTGCCCCAAATAGTTGAAGCAGATGTCCGGCCGGGGAGCATTTTCCAAGGCCTCTCGCATCCCGGTCGCAGACGTCATATGCCGGAGAATGCCGTATCCGATCCCGCGCCTCGGAATGGTCCGCAATTGTTCTTTGACCGACTTGATCAGGCTGCCCGGGTCGTCATGTGTCAGCTCCAGCCTCACAGGGAACAGGCTTGTGAACCAGCCGACGGTTCGGGAGACATCAATGTCGTCGGAGATTTCCTCCCGACCGTGACCTTCCAGATCAAAGAAGACCTCCCTCCGGCCTGCATGCCGGCTGACCGCCTTCGCCAACGCAGTCAGGAGAATGTCGTTGATCTCCGTCCGATATGCCGACGGCACGTCCCGGAGCAATGCGAGGGTCTCCGCCTCGCTCAGAGAGATGGCGAGATTCCTTGCCGACGCGACGGTGTTGTCCGATTTTTGACACGGCCCATCCGCAGGCAGATGCCGCATGTCCCCTCGACACAGAGTCCGCCAGTATTCCCTTTCACTTAGGAGAGCTTCGGAATCCGCATATCCGGACAGGCGCAGGCTCCACTCACGGAATGACGTCGTTTTCGCAGGGAGCCTCACCGGCTGGTCCGCCGCGACCTGCCTATAGGCCGTTTCCAAGTCTTCCAGGAGAACGCGCCAAGACACGCCGTCAACCGCAAGGTGATGGATCACGATGAGAAGAAGATTGTCTGTTGTCTGTTGGGCGTTGGCTGTTGTCCGAGATTTTCCTGTTTGGTAATATGCCGCTTTCAGAAGCATTCCTTGTGAAAGGCTCAGGCCGGCCTGCACATCTGACGCATGGGATTCCAGAGCCGGAAGCCGTTCATCTTCCGGGAGATCGGAGAGATCGGCGACCTCGAAAAACGCCGTGTCGGATGGGGCCGTGCAGAATGCCCGCCATTCGCCTTCGGTCTCCGTGAGACGCATGCGGAGCGCGTCATGATGACGAATCATGGCCTTCAGGGCCTTGGTGAACATGTCAGGGTTGCTGCTGCCAGGAACCTTCAGCATCACAGACTGATTGAAATGATGCGAATCAGCGCACGGTTTTCCGAAAAATTGTTGCATGATCGGGGTGAGCGGCACCTCTCCGAGGACGATTCCCTGTTCGGCTTGGATGGATGCCTTTGCTTCCGCTTCCTTTGCCAGTTCCGCGATGGTCTGGGATTGAAATATGTGCCGGACAGTCAGGGACAGGCCGGCCGCCGCGGCCCGGGAGACGATCCGGATGCTGATGATCGAGTCGCCGCCCAGCGAGAAGAAGTTGTCGTGAATGCCGGGACGCCTCACGCCGAGAGTCTCCTCCCATATCCGGGCCAGAATCCTCTCCTTCCGTGTGCGGGGCGCGGCGTAGCCGGCCTCGGACATGTCGGACATGTCCGGGTCGGGCAGCGCCCCGCGGTCAATCTTGCCGTTGGGCGTCAGGGGGAGGGCGTCCATGAGGACAAAGTGCGCGGGGATCATGTGATCCGGGAGTTTTTTCCTCAGATGGTCCCGGAGCTCGGAGGCGTCGGCCTCTCCGACGACGTAGGCGACCAGTCGCCTGTCGCCGGACGGGGCCTCCCTCGCGACGACCACGTTCTCCCTGACGGACGGATGGCCGGACAGCGCCGCCCCGATCTCCCCAAGCTCGATCCTGAAGCCCCGGATCTTCACCTGATGGTCGGTGCGTCCGATGAACTCGATGTTCCCGTCCGGCAGATGGCGGCAGAGGTCGCCGGTCCTGTACAGGCGGGAGCCGGGCCTGCCGCCGAGGGGGTCGGGAACGAACTTCTCCGCGGTAAGCTCCGGGTGGCTCAGATATCCTCTCGCGAGTCCGGTTCCGCCGATGAGCAGCTCGCCCGGAACACCGGCCGGGACAGGCCGCATCTGACGATCCGTGACATAAAGCCTGACATTGTCAATCGGCTTTCCCACGGGGAGTCGGTCGTTCTCCCCGGCATATTCCGCGGCCGAGGCGCACACGGATGACTCCGTGGGGCCGTAGGCGTTGACAAAACGCCGATTCCCCGACCATTCCGCCGCAAGTTGCGGAAGGCAGGCCTCCCCGGCGACAATGATCGTGCGCAGACACGGCAGGGAGGCCGCGGGCATGACGCCCAGGGCCGACGGCGGAAGGGTGACATGCGTGACCGACAGCATGTCAAGCAATCCGGCCAGCGGGGGGCCCGGAAGGAGGGAGTCCCCCTCCGCCAGGCAGAGCGACGATCCCGAACAGAGCGCCATGGCAGTCTCCCACACGGAGGCGTCAAATCCGAAGGAGGCGAACTGAAGAACCCTGCTGTCCGGTCCCACGCCGAACATGCGGATCTGGGCCTTTGCCAGATTGAACACTCCCCGATGGATGTTTGTTACACCCTTGGGTTTTCCCGTCGAACCGGACGTGTAGATCACATATGCTGGGTTGTCCGGCCCGACGCCGCTGACGGGGTTGTCGTCCCCTTCTCCGGATGCGCCGGCGTCCCTGTCCGGGCAGACTGTGTGCGCCTCATGGTCTGACGACAGCGGCGTCAGCCTCTCCTGCGTCACCAGCACCCCGACATCGGCATCCGCCAGCATGAAAGCCAGCCGCTCCTTCGGATGGTCCGGATCAAGGGGGACATATGCCCCGCCGGCCTTCAGGATCCCCATGATTCCCGTGACCATCTCCGCACAGCGTTCCATGCACATCCCGACGGGCGCCTCGGGGCCGACCCCGAGGGAGATCAGATGATGCGCCAGCCGGTTGGCACGGACGTTCAGCTCCGAATAGGTCATCTGCTGATCTTCGAACACCACCGCCACCGCGTCCGGCGTCCGTCCCGCCTGCTCCTCGAACAGATGGTGGACGCATCTGTCCCTCGGGTATTCGGTCTCCGTGTCATTCCACTCACAAAGGATCCGATGCCGCTCCGCATCAGTCAGCAGCGGCAGATCGGAGACCCTCCGTTCCGGATCCGAGACCATGCCCCCGAGGATGACCCGGAGATGGTTCAGCATGCGGGAGATGCCCTCCGACTCGAAGCGGTTTCCGTCATAGGTCACCGCCAGTGTCATGGCCCCGGCGGGCCCCGTCGCCAGCGTGAGGGGATAGTTGGTCCGCTCCACCGACCGGACACGGCTCACGGGCAGGGCGCCGCCCGGTCCTCCCAAGGACTCGTCTGCCGGATAGTTCTCAAAGACCAGGATGCTCTCGAACAGCGGGGTTCCTCGCGGCACACCACTCTGTCCCCGGATGTCCGTCAGGGGGATGTGGCCGTGGTCGTCGCACCGGGCCTGCCCGGCCTGGAGGTCGTCCAACAGCGTCGTCACGTCGGTCTCCCGGGACATCCTCACACGCACCGGCACCGTGTTGATGAACAGACCGATCATCTCCTCCGCGCCGGCCAGAGACGCGGGCCGCCCCGAGACCGTGGCCCCGAACACGATGTCCCCCTCGCCGCCGTAGCGGCTGAGAAGCACGGCCCAGGCCCCCCGGATCACGGTGCTCAGCGTGACCCGGGCCTTCCGGGCAAGTCCGCCCATATCCGACGTCAGGGTCTCCGACAGGGTGAGGGACGCGTCGTCATATGCCGGGTCCGCCAAGCTCCTAGGGGATTCCGCGGTGACCAGGGGCGTGGGCGCGGCGAAGCCCGCCAGCTCCCCCCGCCAGAATTCGCGGGCCGCCCCCGCATCCTGCATCCGAAGCCAGGCGATGTGGTCCCGGTAGGGCCTCCTGTGCGGAAATCGGACATCCTCCCCCCGGCACAGACCGGCATAGTCCTCGGTGACCTCCCCGAAGATGATGGGGGACGCCGGGGGCCGCGGGGACCGATCCGTCCCGGCCCGGGATCGCCAAGGTGCCGTCGAAGGTTCCGTGAAAGGCGTTCTCAAACATCACGACCTTCTCCCGGCCTGTCACGCAACGGGCAATCCGCAACGCGCCCATGACCGCCTCGGTCCCGCTGTTGGTGAAGGTCACCCGTTCGACACCGGTCATCTCACAGATCGCCTTCGCGACATGGCCGGCCAGATCGGACTGGGGGCCGAGATGAACCCCTCTTTTCAACTGTCTCTCCACGGCCCGGGTGACAAAGGGGGGATTGTGCCCCAGAAAATGGGCCCCGTATCCCATGGCAATGTCAACATACTCGTTTCCGTCAATGTCCCACATTCGGGAGCCGGCAGACCGGTCCGCCACCACCGGATAGACGATCTCCTTGAGGGGCATGACAAACCCCAGGGCCGCGATCCAGTCGGAAAGCACGGGGCGGTCTCTGTCCGCGGCCTTCTTGGAAAGCTTGGTGCGAGCGTTGTATCGGACAACGAAATCCTGAAGGAACGCTTTTTGGCGGTCACTTGGCCCCTGGTGGGCCACTGTGGGGGAAGGTCTCCTCTCCGTCCCTCGATTCCCGGCATGAGCCCGATATCGCCTGTTGATCTCTGATTTCCCGCCTGTCTCCGGTTTGTCGCGCATTGCCCGATCTCGGAGGGACTCCGGAAGGGAGGGACGGCGGTTCTTCAAGACTTCCAGTTGTCGGGATATCAGTCTGTTCTGTTCCGAGATGGCCTGCATTTGGAGGGCCATGAGCCGTTCGAGGGAGCCGTCGCCCTCAGTCTGTGTGACTTCCGGCAGTTCCGAGAGTTCAGAAGGTTCGGCAGGCGGCTCGGAAGACCGCCCCGATTCGGACATGGCATCGGCGGTGAGTGAGACGACCGCCTCATGCGGCATCCTTTCGGAGATGTGGCCGGCCAGCTTCCCCAGCGTGTCTGTCCGGTCATAAAACCTGCCCATCTCAATCCTCACGTCAAAACGATCTTCGACAGCCTGTCTGACCTTCATCAGCATGAGCGAGTCAAGGCCCATGTGAAACAGGTTGGCATCGCTGTCCATCTCATCCGGTTCCAGGCCGGACAGATCGCCTACCATGTTCTCAAGCTCAGGTCCTTGATGCGACCCGTGACGAACAGCTCCCCGTCCCTCAGAAAGCCGAGATCCCCGGTTCGCAGGAAGGGTCCCTCGCCGGTGTCGGAGAGATGGGCCTGGAAGGTCCTTTCGGTCTCTTCGGGACGGTTCCAGTACCCCTGTGCGACGCTCGGGCCGGAGACCCATATCTCACCGATGCCGGAGGGGCGGAGGATGCAGGTCTCGGGATGGACGATGCGGATGTCCGAGCCGATCCGGCTGTGTCCGCATCCGACAAATGCCTGTCCGCTCCCATGCGGGCAGGTGGTTTCCCCAAGTTGGCCCTCCGGCACACCGTCGGGGTTCAGGCCGACCACGGAGAGCGGCGCCTTCCGGGGAAGAGCCGAGACCTTGAGCGACGCCTCGGCAAGCCCGTATCCGGGGCGCACCGTGTCGTGGGCGAGACCACGGGGTCCAAACGTCTCGTTGAATCGCCGGATGGTCTCCGCCCGGACAGGCTCGGCCGCGTTCAGGGCCACCTTCCATGAACTGAGGTCGAGAGATTCCCGCTGTTCCGGCGTGACCTTGCGGACGCACAGGTCGTACGCGAAGTTCGGCGCGGCGCTGTGCGTCCCCTTGTGGCGTGAGATCGCCCGAAGCCACCGGACCGGCCTCTGAAGGAAGGCGGCCGGCGGCATCACATACGCGGGGAATCCCACGCACAGCGGCGTGAGAATTCCGTATATCAGCCCCAGGTCGTGGAACACGGGGAGCCATGTCACCATGACGCTCTTCTCGGTGTGGTCCCATCCCCGGTCCATGTCCGCGATGGTGTGGAGGAGGGCGGCGTGGCTGACCATCACTCCCTTTGGGTCCCCCGTGGAGCCGGACGTGTATTGGAGAAGGGCGGTCATGTCGCCGGTCAGGCCGGAATGCCGCGGCGGTCCGGAAATGTCGCCCATCATGGTGTCGGTCGCCATCCAGTCCATTTTTTCAAGCTGCGGAATTCCCGGGACCTTCTTCCGCAGGGAAGGGAGGAGGGACGAGACGGTCAGTACCAGTTTCGCCCGTGCGTCCTCCGCAATGGCACGGATGCGGGCAAGGGAGCGGTTCGGCCATCTCCGTCAGATCCCTCAGTTCCACATCCCTGTCCGTGCCTCGGGCCAGGAGGTGATCCTTGCGCCGGAAGGCCACATACTGACGCAGGAAGTTGGTGTAATAGGCAAACGCGAATTCGGTGGAGGTGATCGGGCATGCCTCAAACGTGAAATAGATCGGCACCACCACCTCCTGTTCCCAGAAAAGGCGGTTGTAGACCTGCTCCATCACCGCCGTCTTGCCGAGACGCCGCTGTCCGATCACGGCCGTACTCAGGGTGATGTCCCGGGGGGTGTTTGCGGCCCAGCGCAGCAGATAATCCATGATCTCCTGCCGGTCGGTGAATTCATCGGCCGGCACACTTTGAAAAATCGGGTACCATTTTTGTTTCATCTTACGATCTCATTGACTATGGTCACATTTTTGAAATTATTTCTGGTTCCAACGGTTTTTGTGGTTTCCGACACGGGCCGCCGGAAGCGACCACGAATTACACGAATGGCACGAATGGCGTCAATGCCGGGACCGACAACCCTCTCATGGCCCCCGGTTCGGTTCGCCTTGAGGGTTTTGACATCATGCACCCCGGCCAGGATGACCGAGTGAAAGCTCTCCTCCCTGCCCGCATCTCTGCGCAGATATTTCTTGCGCAACATGCCCAGAAAGTCCAAAAACAACTGGTTGTTGCTGCTTTTATCCACCTCGTCAATGGACAACATCATCGATTTCCGATCCGGAATCTCACGGACCAGTTTCGTGATGAAGCGTGACAATGCCGACATGTTGCTGATCTGGTCTGGGCCGTCCAAATCAGCCAATTTCCCTTGCCCGCCTTTTGGCCTACATGGAACCTCTCGCTCGGCTCGAATTGATAAATCCGCCGGATTTGCCAACCCGGCGGAAGTAGGCAGAGGACCTACGTCTCAAGCATTGAGCATCAAACATCCAGCATCCAGCATCAAACATCCAGCATCAAACATCAAGCATCAAATTTCACATATTCTCCGACTAGGTCTTCATGTCTTGGATCATCTCATTGTAGAACGAGATCACCGTTCTCCTGTCGAGCATGCCGAGGAGGACGTGGTGATTGTCATCCCGGACCACCGGCAGGCTGTCTATGTTCTTCATGGTGAACTTCTGAAGCACGGTGCTCAGGTCTTCCGATGGCGTGGTGACGATGATGTCGCTGGTGCAGATGTCCTTTGCCAGTATGAGGTCCTCGATGCCGGTGGCAAAGAGCACTTCGCGAATGTCGGTGCTGGAGAATATGCCGATCAGGCGTTCATCCTCGTCCATCACAGGAAAATAGTGTTGCTTGGTCTTGGAGAAATATGTCTTGAACTCATGGAAGGACATATCCTGAGGGATCAATTGCACTTTTTTCACGAGATGCATCAGATCATCCACCCGGATGGTCTGCAAGATATCCACGAAGAATTCGCCGGCATGGGCCGGGGATTCGATCTTGCTCTTGACCTGCTTCTCATAGATGGTCCATGGCTCTGACAGCCGGTAGGCCACTAGGCATACCAGCAGACTCGGGAGTAGCAGATGGTAGGAGTTGGTCATCTCGCTCACAAATATGATGGTGGAAATGGGCGTGTTGGAGACCGCGGTGAAGAATCCGGCCATGCCCACGATCACGAACGCGCCCGGCTCGGCAACCACTCCCGGCATGATGTTGTGAAAGACCTTGCCGACCACGCCCCCCATCGCGCCGCCGATCACCACCGACGGGCCGAACACGCCGCCGCTTCCCCCGGATCCGATGGAAAAGGATGTGGCCAGGACCTTTCCCAAGGCGAGGGAGAGCAGGAACCAGACGCTCACACTGTTGATGAGCATCTCCGGATTGAGGGCCTGCTGGATATAGCCGTAGCCGAATGCCAGGGTCTGGGGCAGAAAGAAGCCGATGATCCCGGTGCAGAGGCCGCCGATGGCCGGTTTCAGGTGGTTCGGCACGGCCCTGACGGATCTGAAGAGCCGGGTGATGCCGTAAAATGACTTGACGTAGAAAATGCCTGTGAGCACCAAGACAAGCGCAAGCACAAGGTAAGGCCCGAGTTCCAGAGGATTTCGGAACTGAAAATTGGGCGATTCAAAGAGCGATCCCCAGCCAAAGACCAAGCAGAAGAGGCAATAGGCGACCACCGAGGAGATGCCGGCCGGCAGAATCACCTCGGATTCGAACTCCGGGTCCCGGTACAACACCTCTGCGGCAAAGAGCGCGCCTGCAAGGGGAGCCCTGAAGATGCTGCCGACCCCGGCACCGATGCCTGCGGCCATCATGATGCGCCGCTCCCGGTCCGAGAGCTTCAGTAGCGTGGCCATATACGATCCAAACCCCGCGCCGATCTGCGCGATGGGGCCCTCCCTCCCCCCGGATCCGCCGGTGGTCAAGGTGATGGCAGAGGCAATGGTCTTCACGATGGGAACCGCGCCCCGGATGAAGCCTCCCTTTCGGTGGTACGCGTCAATCGCGGCGTCCGTGCCGTGACCTTCGGCCTCAGGGGCAAAGGTATAGACGATCCATCCGCTCAAAATGCCGCCCAGCGCGGGAAGGAACAGGAGAACCCATCGGTCAAGGGGCCGGGATGTGGGCGTGATCAGATGATGCTCCCCCGCAGGGGAAGGGGGCCGATACCCGGCCATCATATCCATGAAGTAATGGACACCGATCTGACAAAGGTAATGAAACACAATGGAGCCCAAGCCCGCAATAATGCCGATGATAAAGAAGTAGAGAGCCCATTTGCCCGCATGGGTGTAAGTCTCCTTGCGGATATTCTCCCCCAATTTTTCTCTGACTTTTGAAAGCATGACGTTTTTTCAAGGGTTAAGGGTTAAAGATGAAGGATGAAAATGTGAAGGGTGAAGGATGAAGGGTGAAGGATGAAGGATGAAGGATGAAGGATGAAGTGTCCATTTCATCCTTCACATTTCATCCTTCACATTTCATATTTCATCCTTCACATTTTCATCCTTCATCCTTCATATTTCATCCTTCATTTAGGTCTTTGACTGCTTTGCTTATGAACTCAAACAGCTCCTCGATGTTCTCCTCATCAATGGTTGAGAAGGCGATTCTGAGGTCTCTCTCCCCCACCGAGATCGTGCCGACCTTGTATCTGTCCAAAAGATGGACCCGCAGGGCCTCGGCCTTGACGGTTTTGAGCCGGAGGCATACGAAGTAGCCTGAATTGAAGGGATACATTTCCCACGCGTCCTGATACTCGGAACCCGCGGCCACCTCCTTGACCCGCATGGCCCTTTTCCGCAGGACTTCCTTTTTCTCAGTCATCTCCTTTTGTATGCCCGGAGACTTCAGGGCGTTGAGCACAATGGACTGCCCGATGTGGCTGGCACTGGAGACTGATCCCCGGATGTTCCCGGCAGTCTTCCGCTCCAGCGCGTCGTAAAACGCGGCATGGTCTCCCTTTATCACCGTGCCGTAAGTGATGAAGCCAACTCGGATTCCCCAGGCGAACAGTTCGCCTGTCACGCCGTCCAGCTTGACCGCCAGTAATCGGGAATGACGGTCGCACATCCGTGCGAACAGGGATTCCTTCAGGGGGATGTCTTCATAGCAGAGCCCGAAATACGCGTCATCGGTGACAGCGATGATGTTTGTCCCTTCCTCAGCCACCTTTGTCAGGATATCCACGATCTCATCCCCCTCGTTTTCGGTGACCGTGTAGCCGGTGGGATTGTTGGGAAAATTCAGAAATACGATCACCTTGTAGTTGTTCTTCGCCTCCTGCCTGACCGCGGCCTCAAGTCCGGCGAGGTTGAATCCCCGGTCTGGGGAGAACATGGGGTAGTGGCTGATGCGGGCGTCCTCTCTTACGGACATGATCAGATAATTGTTTCCCCACATCTTGTCTGGAAAGATCAGCACATCATCCGGGTCCATGAACATGTCCGAGAATACGCTGAGTCCGTGGGTGATGCCGTTGGTGACCACCGGCAAGCTCACGGATTTGCCTTTCAGGGAAGGGTTTTTTTCATACATGGCCTCCTTCCATATCTGCCGGAGTGAGAAAATCCCAGGAGGGGGCGCGTATGTCAATGCGTCGCTCGGCCGGATGTCCTTGATGTACGCCATCACCGACGGCAGATGTAGGGTATGACGATCGGCCGTGGCAATGCCGATGGTGGCGTTGAACTTGTCATACGCCTTCTGTCTGGCCTCAGCGGTCTGGGCCAAGATGCTTTTGGGAAAATAAAGCCTTCTGCCAGTTTTAGAAAGCATCTCCATCAGATGGGGATTGCCGCTTTTGATCACGGCGTTCATTTCTTGGGCAATCGGATCGATTTTCATTTTATGTCCTTTCTCGAAATGAAACGTGATGCGTGAGACGTGATGCGTGAGACGTGAAACGTGGTGCGTGAAACGTGATGCGTGATGCGTGAAACGTGGGGCGTGATACTCCTTGTTTCAGTTTCGGTTCCTCACTTCTCACCCACATACCGATTGTTCAACCTCCTTTAGTGTTGCAACGCCTCGCTCAATCTGCTCCGGTTCGAGTGCGGGAAAGATGAGACGCACAAAAAGTCCCTTTCCGCGGTTTTTCTTTAGAATGTTCGGAGCAAACACGGCCCGGGCAGAACTGATGCTCACGCCGGCATCCTTAACGGCTTTTATGAAGCGATCTTCCTTATCCTCGGTGATTTGGGAGAGCCTGACAAGGGCAAAGAATCCGCCGGTGATCCTGACCGGATCGGTTTCCGAAAAATAGAGATCCATGGCCCGGTTCAGCGCGTCCATTTTGGGCCTGTACAGATCGTGCAGGAAGTTCAGGAACGCATCATACTCGCCGGCTTCGATAAAGTCCGAGATGAACGCCTGGGTGGGCAGATTCGGGTTGATCCGGGTGTTGGCAATGACGGTCGTCACCGGCCCGACCATCTCCTTCGGCAATACTATGTAGCCGCACTTTGTCCCAGGCGTGATGGTCTTGGTGAACGAACCCATCAGCACCGGACCTGAGTCTGAAACCGTGACAGGTGTGTTCTCCCTTCCGTCATATCTGAGGGTTTGGTAACAAATGTCCCACGCACAGATCACCTCATGTTTTCCGCACAGTTCCGCCACAGCCTTGCGATTCTCCTCGGAATAGGTGATCCCCGTGGGATTCTGATGAAACGGGATGCCGTAGAAGAGCTTCGGGGAATGGGTCTTGATCAGGCGTTCCAGATCCGACAGATTCACCCCTTCGGATGTCATTTCGACGCCGACGATCTGATGGCCATAGCGAACCGCGTCAAAGGCCACCCGGTCATAAGTGGCCTCTTCCATCACGATGGTGCTGTTATGGGGAAGGGATTTGAAGAAAAGCGAAATGACCTCCAAGCCTCCGTTTCCCGCGACAATTCTATCCGGGTCAACATCATGGATGTTGCCCAAAGCCTCACGCAACGGCTTGAAGCCGCCGAAATGGCCGTATTGAAGCACGTCCGTGCCATATTTCAGGATTGCGTTCTTATACCCCTCAGCCACCAACGGCTTAATTTCTTCCAAAGATTCATCCGACGGGACACCGCGTAGAAAATTGATCATTATTACTCCTATGTAAATCAGTTTAAAGAGTTTGTGAGTTTAATGAGTTTGATGAGTTTGTGAGTTGTTTCCGTAGGGTTCGGGTTTGATTGTTGCCGTCATGTTGATGGTTGCCTTTTTTTGCGTTGATTGTCGAATGTGGGTGAGACTTTTGTCCGGCTTTTTGGCAAAGAACTTTTGTCCGTTTCATGCCCCAAGGGTTTTTGATGGGCCTTCCCCAGGGTTGCCCTCGTTCCGGGCAAGTGAAGGCTTGAGGGATTGCCGGGCAGCCCTGGGCTGGTTTATGTAACCCCTTCGGGGTGTTCCCTCAGGGTGTTGGCTCAAGCCGGGCCTCTTCGGGGGCAACCTTCATTGCCCCGTCAGGCGTTTGTGAGAGCTCAACAAAGGGAGTGCAGGAAGGGCGGTCCCAT
>JAOZRQ010000597.1:2732-4000 GCA_029940115.1 Desulfobacterales bacterium | reverse complement strand
CCGGTGTCATGTCGTCTGTGAGACCACAAAAAGCGTTAGAATCAGGGATGTCCAGTCTCAAGAATTGCATGGCACGCAACTTGCAGATTTTTGGACGGCCTGGGTCTGAACATTTTTTCTGCCCCACAGTTTCAAGAGTTCATCGATTTTGGGCTCCGAAATGGACAAGCCCCTGAATGCCGGAAGCCAGTCT
Source organism: Desulfobacterales bacterium (assembly GCA_029940115.1). Classification (GTDB taxonomy): domain Bacteria; phylum Desulfobacterota; class Desulfobacteria; order Desulfobacterales; family 4be13; genus JAOZRQ01. The sequence continues at coordinate 3,807 of JAOZRQ010000597.1, read as the reverse complement.
TTCTGGCAAGAATCGCCCAATTCAGGTTCCAAGAATTTCGGCAACATGTTCATCATCCCAAGTCAATTCCTCAATAATCCGCTTTGTGTTCTGCAAGATGCGGAAAATGTCCCTGATTTCGTCCTTTGTGGCGTCATGGGCGAGGCTGACCGAGTATTCAAGACCGTCGAGCATGACAAAATACCATAGACGACCCATGATGTAGGCCCCGTAAATCGGATTTTCGTCATCATTCAGTTTCTGGGCGGCAACCATGGCGATCAGCAGCTGACCCAGGGGATCGCCGGACGGATCGAGTTCCCTCTCATATTCATGGATGAAGAAATATGGCCGTTCAGGAACACGTCTTCCGCGAGCCACGACGAAGCCGACAACGCCGGCCAGGGTCTCATCTCCCAGGGAGACGGAGATTTCCCTTTCCAGAAAGGATTGACAATGGGCCTGGTCAAAATCGACCATCAGCAGCAGGGGAATGACAAACTTGGCTCTCAGCTCATGCTCATTCCAGTCATACACATGATCCAGCAGTCTCTCACGAAGGATGTCCAGCGTCTTTTCCCCCTGTGTCGGAGGGGATGCCCGCACGTCCAACCATTTTTTGAGAATGTGGCTTTGTTTGCGAAAGACAATTTGGAATGTGTTCTCGACTTCCACAATGGTCCATTTGGAAAATGGCTTCATTTTTTGAAATCCTCCATTCTGCTGATTATAACGGATTTGGGGGATCCCGAGCCCCGCAAACTTGGACTTGGACCTTCTGACCGTGAATGCACACGAATGGACGCCAATGTCCGCGGGCTTGGGCTTGGACTCGGACCTGGGTCCCGGCGTGGGCGTCCATTCCCGACCACGTCCGGGCCCACGTTCATGGGGCTTCCCCTTAAAGCGTTATAATCAGCCATTCTGGGTTCTGAGTTTCAAGTTCTGGGCACTTGGTCACAGGCAGCGGGCATATGCGACTGCATCCTGCAACTTGTGGGGATGCCCCAACTTGTCCAGACATCTTAAACCTTTTTTCAGGAATTCCAATGACTTTTTGTTCGGCAACCACATTTTTTTCGGGGGGGAAGGGAAT
>JAOZRQ010000597.1:0-2632 GCA_029940115.1 Desulfobacterales bacterium | reverse complement strand
AATATCCTGACACAAGGGGAGACGAATTTACAAGTTGCCGTAGTAGGGCAATTTTCAAATTGCCTCCCATCTCCCTGAGCATCAAAGGCGACCTCGAGCAATGCAGGGCAATTTTTCAAATTGCCCGCCCCATCTCCCTGAGCACCAAAGGCAACCTCGAGCAATGTGGGGCAATTTTTCAAATTGCCTCACCTATCTCATTGGCATCAAAAGCGAGCTTGAGATATCAGACAAAGCATGATTGAGGATTGAGGAAGCAATGATTTGGCAATCCGAACCGAGCGGAGCCTTGGATTGTGGCAATCCAAACCGGGAACCGGGCTTGTCCTGTCCGTCTCCGCACTGTCCGCTCCCCCGGATGGCCAAATCCGACGGAAGATGGGTTTGGATTTGGCAATCCAAACCAAGCATGAAGACAACGAACAACCGACAACCAACAACGGACCACTGACATGGAGAACAAATTGAACACCCGACAACTGATGCTGGGCAATGAGGCGATTGCACGAGGACTGGCGGAAAACGGATGTGCCATGGGAACCTCATATCCGGGGACCCCGGCCTCCGAAATCCTCTCCTCCCTCGCCTCCCTGAAAAAACACCTTTCATTGCCCATGCATGTCCAATGGGCGGTGAATGAGAAGGTGGCGTTTGAGATCGCCTACGCGGGGAGCATGACCGGCCTGCGCACCGCCGTCATCATGAAGCAGGTGGGGCTGAATGTGGCCTCAGACCCGCTGATGAGCGCGGCATACATGGGCACAAAAGGGGGATTTCTGGTGGTCAGCGCGGATGACCCGGGGCCCCACTCCTCCCAGACCGAGCAGGACAGCCGCATGATGGCGATGATGGCCAAGATGCCAGTTCTTGATCCGGACTCCCCTGCCCAAGCGAAGGAGATGGCAGGAATGGCCTATGAACTCTCCGAAGCCTTCGAGATCCCGGTGATGCTGCGCCCCACCACACGGGTATGCCATGCCCGTCAGGACATTCTGCCCGGGGATATTCGCTTTCCGGAAAGGCAGGCTGATTTTCAAAAGGATCCGGCGCGATGGGCCGCGACGCCCAAATTCCGGCATCATCTGCATCAGGCGCTGGAGAGGAAGCTCTCCGAGATTGCCGCATATGAGAGGACCGCGCCGGTCTGCCTGAATGCCAAAGAGACCTTCCGTGCACCTGACAAGGCCGTGCTGGTCTCCGGTGTCGCGGCCGCGCATACCGAGGAGATCATGCGGGAACTGAACCTGTGGGACACCTTTCCCCTATATCAGATCATCCAGCCCCATCCCCTGCACACCGAGTTCATCTCCCACATCCTCAGCACCTGCAACGAGATTCTGATCATTGAGGAGACCACCGGGATCATTGAGATGCAGATCGCGGACCGGCATCGGACCAAGGGGAAGCTCTCCGGAACCGTGCCGAGGGTGGGGGAGCTGTTGCCGGAGACGATCCAGGAGATTGTCAGCGATTTCACAGGAACAAGGGCAGCGCGGATCCAGATGCCGGCCGTGCCGGGAAGACGGCCCACCCTCTGCGCGGGATGTCCGCACCGGGCCGCATTTTTTGCCATCAAAAAGGCGGCAAAGAAGGGGATTTACACCAGCGACATCGGATGCTACACTCTGGGCCTGAATCTGGGCGCGGTGGACACCGTGCTCTGCATGGGGGCCGCGATCAGTCAGGCGGCCGGGTTTCATCATGCGTACAAAAACGAGGAGAAGCCGCCCCCCATTGTCGCAACCATCGGGGATTCCACCTTTTTTCACGCGGGTGTTCCCGCATTGATCGACGCGGTGGTTCAGAATGTCCGGTTTGTCTTGGTGATCTTGGACAACCGCACCACCGCCATGACTGGCAACCAGCCGACACCCGCCAGCGGATTCGGCGCGGACGGCGAGCCCCTTGGAAGGGCGGATATCCCCTCGCTGGTTCAGGGATGCGGGGTGGGATTCTGCAAAGCGGGCGATCCTTACCAGCTGGATGAATTTATCCAGCTCCTGAAAGATGCGGTCGCATACACCAAGGAACATGGGCCGGCGGTGGTCATCTCAACGCATCCCTGTCTGCTCGACAGAACCCGGAAGGATGAGCCGCATTCCCCAGTATCCATTCAAATAACAGAGGATTGTGACGCCTGCGGGTACTGCGTCAGCCAGTTTGAATGCCCCGCGTTGGTCTTGGACGAGGGGGCCGAGCAGGTTCGGGTGGATTCGATGCTGTGCAATGGGTGCGGGGTGTGTCTGCATGTCTGTCCCAAGGGGGCGTTGAGCTTGATTTCCTGAAGGGTGCAGTCTTTATGACGACGCTAAAACCTTGAACGCCTGACATGTCAGTGTGTTGACAAAAAAGACAAATTAATGCCGCTTCTTCTGGACAATCTTTGCAAAATGCCCGAGCTTCCGGAGTGCGAAAATTAAGCGAAGCGGTTTTTCCGGAGTGCGAAAATTGAGCGAAGCGGTTTTTCGCAAAATGCCCGATTTTCCAGAGTGCGAAAATTGAGCGAAGCGGTTTTTCGCAAGACACCCGAGCTTCCGGAGTGCGAAAATTGAGCGAAGCGGTTTTTCGCAAGACACCCGATCTTCCGGAGTGCGAAAATTGAGCGAAGCGGTTTTTCCGGAGTGCGAAAATT
>JAOZRQ010000596.1:1611-4008 GCA_029940115.1 Desulfobacterales bacterium | reverse complement strand
GCGGAACTGCAAACTGAAATGTGTGAACCACCTTTCAGGCAAAATGAAAGATGCCAAAATATCTGATGATAAGTGAGCGAACATATTTTTCCAGAAATGTGGGAACCGTTCAACAACCCAGTGAAAAACGAAGAAAAAGGAGAAATTGAATCATGAAACTCAGACCGTTGCAGGATCGAATCTTAGTCCAGCGTGTTGAGGAGGAGACAAAGACCAAGGGTGGGATCATCATCCCTGACACAGCCAAGGAAAAACCCGTGGAAGGCAAAATCGTCGCCGTTGGCAATGGCAAGATGGGTGATGACGGAAAAAGGATCCCCCCTGAGCTTAAAGAAGGGGATCGGATTCTGTTCGGGAAGTATTCCGGCACCGAGGTCAAAGTCGAGGGTGAAGAATATCTGATCATGCGTGAAGACGACGTTCTCGGCGTAATCGAATAACCGAATCAATTTTTCAAACAACGGAGGACAGATCAAAATGGCGAAACAGATAAAATATGATATGAAAGCCCGTGAAGCGATGCTGAACGGCATCAGGACACTTGCGGAAGCTGTCGTTGTCACGCTTGGTCCCAGAGGGCGGAATGTTCTCATCGACAAATCCTGGGGTTCTCCAACCGTCACCAAAGACGGGGTGACCGTGGCCAAAGAGATTGAGCTGGAAGACAAGTTTGAGAACATGGGGGCCCAGATGGTGAAAGAGGTCGCCAGCAAGACCAGCGACATGGCCGGTGACGGCACCACCACAGCCACCGTGCTCGCCCGGTCCATCTATGAGGAGGGGCAGAAACTGGTTGTGGCCGGCAACAATCCCATGTCCATCAAGCGCGGCATTGACAAAGCCATTGAGCTGGCCGTCAAGGAACTCCATGCCATGAGCAAGCCGACCAAGGATCAGCGTGAAATCGCCCAGGTCGGCACGATATCGGCGAACAATGATGAGACCATTGGCAACATCATTGCCGAGGCCATGAACAAGGTGGGCAAAGAGGGCGTGATCACGGTTGAAGAGGCAAAGAGCATGGATACCACCCTTGATGTCGTGGAAGGCATGCAGTTTGACCGGGGATACCTCTCCCCCTATTTTGTCACCGACGCGGAGAAGATGGTCTGCTCTGTGGAAGATCCGTATATCCTTATTAATGAGAAAAAGATCAGCAACATGAAGGACCTCCTTCCTCTCCTCGAGCAGATTGCGAAGATGGGGAAGCCCCTTCTGATCGTTGCAGAGGATGTGGATGGCGAAGCCTTGGCAACGCTGGTGGTGAACAAGCTGAGAGGCACATTGCAGGTCTCGGCGGTCAAGGCCCCCGGTTTCGGCGACAGAAGGAAGGCCATGTTGGAGGATCTCGCGATTCTGACCGGCGGCCAAGTGGTGTCCGAGGATCTCGGCATCAAACTGGAAAACATGACGCTCGCCGATCTCGGTCAGGCCAAGCGTGTTTCCATTGACAAGGACAACACCACCATCGTTGACGGCGCGGGAGAACGCTCCGCGTTGGAGGGCCGGGTGAAACAGATCCGTGCCCAGATTGATGAGACCACTTCCGATTATGACCGTGAAAAGTTGCAGGAACGTCTCGCCAAGCTGATCGGCGGGGTGGCCGTGATCAACGTGGGCGCTGCCACCGAGACCGAAATGAAGGAGAAGAAGGCCCGGGTGGAAGATGCATTGAACGCGACCCGTGCAGCAGTCGAGGAAGGGATTGTCCCGGGTGGCGGTGTGGCCTTGGTCCGCTGTCTGGATGCATTGGAGAAACTCGAAGCCGATGCCGAGCAGAAACTCGGTGCGAATGTGGTGATGCGCGCCATCGAAGAGCCGCTTCGCCAGATCGCGAACAACGCAGGTGTTGAAGGCTCCGTGGTGATTGACAAGGTCAAGGCCGGCGAAGGGGCTTTTGGCTACAATGCCGAGACCAACACATATGAGGACCTGATTGAGGCGGGTGTCATTGACCCCACAAAGGTGGCCCGTTTTGCACTCCAAAATGCGGGAAGCGTTGCCTCGCTGATGCTGACCACCGAGGCGATGGTTGCGGACAAGCCCGAAGACAAATCGGACATGCCTCCCGGCGGCGGCGGAATGGGCGGCGGAATGGGCGGAATGGGCGGAATGGGCGGAATGATGTAAATGAAGGATGAAGGATGAAACATGAGGGATGAATTCATCCCCATCCTTTTGAGTCCCCCTCACCAGCGCTTACCAAAGAAATGGAAAAAGCGATGGCCCAGTCGTGAATCATAAAAAAAGCCCTTATGCTGAACCAGCATCAGGGCTTTTTTTGTTGAAGGATGAAGAAACCCGGCTTTTCCCTGAATGGGCCGAGTCCGAAAAAGCCGGGTTGAAGAAACCCGGCTTTTCCCTGAATGGGCCGAGTCCTCCCTGGCCGAAAAAGCC
>JAOZRQ010000596.1:0-1511 GCA_029940115.1 Desulfobacterales bacterium | reverse complement strand
CGGCTTTTCCCTGAATGGGCCGAGTCCTCCCTGGCCGAAAAAGCCGGGTTTCTTTCCGGGATGAAGAAACCCGGCTTTTCCCTGAATGAGTCAAGTCCTCCCTTGCCGAAAAAGCCGGGTTTCTTTCCACAATGAAGAAACCCGGCTTTTCCCTGAATGGGCCGAGTCCTCCCTGGCCGAAAAAGCCGGGTTTCTTTTCCACTCATCTTAAAGAAAGGCGGTGACTATGGGTTGCAGAGATAATTTTCAAGTCATTGTGTGGTGTATGCTTGTGGCGTTCTGTGTTTTTCCTCTTGATGTCGGTGCCCAAGGGAGCCAAGATGCCGAGGGGCCAGCGAAAATTGGTGGAAAGAGCCATGAGACGGGGATGTCCGACGGGATCGTCAAAGACGAAAACGGGGCGTATTATATCATCAAAAAGGGGGATACGCTCTGGGGGCTTTCCCAGCGATTTTTGAAGTCCCCGTGGTACTGGCCGGCCTTGTGGGCACACAACAGCGATGCCCCCATACGCAATCCTCATGATATCTACCCGGGGCAGCGTATCCGGTTGCGTCCCCGACAACTGCCTTTGGAAATCAGCGGTGATTCATGGCAGGAAGAGGCAGGCACACCCGCCATCTCCCCCCTCACAGAGGGACCGACAAACCGCGACAATCCGTTTCCCGCCTTGTCCAAACAGGTTGCAATGCCTCCTCCCAAGCAAGATGGGAAGAAAAATCATTTTCTGTGCCCGCTGATCAACGGAGTCGGCTTTCTCAGAAGAAGACTGGTTGATCCGAGCGGTTCCATTTTCAAAGTGAAAGATGACAAGGAGATGATCAGCAAAGGGGATGAGGTCTATGTCAGAGAAATCGAAAGGGATTCTCTCATCATAGGCAGGCATTATACCGTTTACAGAACTTTGAAGCCCCTGAAAGATGATGAAGAGAGGACCATCGGGATCCAGCACATTCCGACAGGGATTGTTGAGATTGTCAGCATACATCCCCGCTTTGCCATCGGGAAGGTGATTCAGTCTTTCCGTGACATCGCGATCAATGATCTGCTGATGCCACATCAGCCCCGATCCCCCAAAATCCCTTTGGCCAAAAGCGTTGAAGGGCTTCGGGGGAAAATCATCATGTCTGAAAACCACGGGGCCATCATGGGGGAGCATAACATTGCGTTTATTGACAAGGGGGAGAAAGATGGCGTTGCTCCGGGGCAACAATACAGCATCTATTACCAAGAGAAGGCGAGACTGAATCCCGAGAGCGACATGGAAACGCCCCTTCCGCCGGTTGACTTCGGCAGGCTCATTGTCCTTCGCACCGAACGGAGCGTCTCAACGGTGCTGATCATCCAATCGGACAAGGCCATCCATCCGGGGACACGGATTCGGAGTCCGATGTGATGTGAGGGATGAAAATATGGTCGTAAATATTCGGTAAACCCCGTGCTCGCTCCCGCCGGATTGCCAAATCCGGCGGGATGGCGGCTCGGAGTCGTCGATGCCCGGCAGACCCCGT
>JAOZRQ010000123.1:6589-14855 GCA_029940115.1 Desulfobacterales bacterium | reverse complement strand
CGTGAACGTGTCCTTGAACGTGAACATGTCCTTGAACGTGAACGTGTCCTTGAACTTGAACATGTCCTTGAACGTGAACGTGTCCTTGAACGTGAACGTGTCCTTGAACGTGAACGTGAGCCTAAACGCCGGCTCTTGAACATGAACGTATCCTTAGAATGTGAACTGTGAAGTTCACGTTCACGTTCACGTTCAAGTTCACGTTCAAGGGGCAGGATGGTGGTTCAGGATGTCTTCCCTGCGGCCATATTCTGTCCCTCTTTGAACATCTCGGCATAAAAGGCCCTGGCCTCCTCCGGATCAAAGGTCAGAAACGTGCCGCCTTCGGAAAAATGCCGGTTGAAGACTTTGCCAACCGCATAGGTGGTGGCACCTCCCACAAGGACCATGCTCAAGCCTCCCACGGCGACTCCCACCCCGGGAATGGCCTTCAACATGCTACTCATATAGGTGCCCACAGATGCCGGAGCCGCACCGCCGACCAAGGCGGCGATGAGATTTTTCACCATGTCCTTGGAAAAGGGGACGTTGTGTAGCTGGGCAAGCTTTCTCAACAGGTTCAACTGAACGCCGGCCACAGCGGCAAAGTCCACGAACGGCACAGGAATCAGCCCTACGGCACCGCCGGCGTAAACATGGTGTCTGATAAGCCTTTCCGCTTTTTCCTCAATCGATTCGTCAGATTCCGGAGTCTCGTTTTCCGGTGCTTCCATGTTCTCTCGTGTTTCCTGCATAAAACATTCTCCCTTATGGGTAAGGATGAGGGATGAAGGTGAGGGTGAAATATCCTTCATCCCTCAGATTTCATCCTCATCCCTCAGATTTCCTGATTATAACGGATTTAGGGGAGCCCGTGCCCGTTGCGGGCACACCCATAATGTGTGCCCATCATGAGTGTGAGCTTGAGGACCGACGCCCGTGCCCCTGCCCGACACAGGGCACGGGCAGGGGGCACGGCAGGGGCCTAAATCCGCTATAATCAGCAGATTTCACCCTTCAAAAATATTCCATGATGAGATAGGTCATCGCCCCTCCTGAGGCGGCGATGAAACCTATCCTTGCAGACCAGCCAAGAATCCTTGCGATCCCCGAGTGCCCCCGTTGCTCTAGGACATAGCCTGACACGGACAGCAGAACAGAGGTGGCGGCGAATATGTAAACGGTCAGAAAGGCATATCCCATGACTGAGACATATGCCACCGGCAAGTCTGAGAAGAGTCTCATATGATAGTGGGTGTTTGCGACCAGCACCCCCATGAAGATGACCAGACGGGCCCCCAAGCGATCCGGCGGTATGAAATGCACGGTGTATAAAATCACAATCATGACAATGATCGGCAGGAGGGTTTTGAGAATGACCCCTTGGTCGATCCGTTGAATCCGGATGGCGGTGTTTAACCGGGAATAGCTCGTCTTGTTGGAGGATTCGAGAAAAGCCGCGTCTCCAAGGGGGGAGGCGGTGTTGATGATATCCTCGTAAAAGGATATGTCCTTGACCGTCCAGCCGGTGGCCGCGTCCAGTTTTGCGTTCTTTATTTGCTCCGTGGAGTCAGGCATTTCCAAGTAATCTGCGACAAAGATCAGCTGGTCCCGGGTCAGTTCGTCGTGATGGAGCCTCAGACGGAGGATATGATCTTCGAAAGGATACGCGTGAAAGTCGAAGGAGCTTTTGAAATCAACCACGAGATGATGGATGCGAACGGTGGCATCCCCTCTTTTTTCCTCTTTTATGGGCTGTTCCAATTTGACTGGCTTCAGCGCGTTCATGAATTTGACCTTGGTGTCATCAAACTCTCCCTCATACCGGAACCAGATATGAAAATCAAGGGTGTAGGAGGCATTTTTTATGTCCAAGTTTCTGATTTCGTTTATGCCCACCCCCACATAAACCACATGACTTCTTTTCATGAAGACGTCTTTCAACTCTATGATCTCACCGGTGAGTGTCTTTTCGAGAAGTCCCTCTGTCTCTTTCAGGTCCGACAGCAAATATTGTGAGAACGAGGGGATGAATTGCTGTTTTTTGTAAACGCCCATGGCGGGCGGTCTGATGAGGTCTCCCGTCTCATTGAAGAAGATATGGCCAGTCACGCCCCTGATGGCGGTGTCGAGGCTGTGGAAGCCTGCCAACGCGTCCCTGACTTTTCTCCGGTCCGACCGTATGTGATCCTTTCCTTGAACTTCGGCCCTCCTGATGGCCTCAACCGCCACATGCATGGCGTCGTACGCATAAATGCTGGCGTTCAGGGGCTCTTTTCCATATTTTTGCAAAAAAACATCTCTGAATCTGTATGCCTCCTCACCGCCGATGCTCATGAGGAACGTGGCTGTGGCATGAATGCCGTCCGAGTGGTATCCGGGTGACGATTGTTCCTTTGGGAGCTTTTTGAGGTTTTCCAAAAAGGATATGTCCGACAACACTTCAGTGCCGATGATGGAATAGCCCGCGCCCGGATATTTCACGGATGAGATGATCTCCACGGCTTGTCTTCCGTAGGTTGCCAAGAAGATCATTCCGGGATCCTTTGTTGCCCTTATTTTTCCGATGACTTGTTTGATCTGATCCTCATCTTCCGAGCTGACTCCCCATTTTTTTGTGATTGTGACATTCGATTTCCGAGCCGCGCTTTCAAAACCATCGGCAAGGGAACGACCATACGCGTCGTCAACGAACACAATGCTTGCCGATTTTTGCCTCAGAATTTTGCTCATGTAGTTCACAACAAAGGTTATCTGCATCTCGTTGTTGGGGGTCGTCCTGAAATACCACTCATTCTCGGCAGTGACGGATCCGGCAGTGGCATATGGGGTGATGGCGGGTATTCCCATTTTTTTGTAAACTTTTCCTGCATCAATGGAGAGTGTGCTGTACAGATGTCCGATGACAAGCAACACCTCGCTTTTTTCGGATCCGACGCGATAGGCGGCTTCCATGGCGGTACGCTTGTCGCTTCTGTCGTCTTCGATTTTCAGGTTCACCTTCCTGCCACGGATGCCCCCCCCTTTGTTCAGTTGTTCGACATAAAGCTTGGCCCCGTCGGACATCGCCTCTCCGGTGGTCCTGTCATAGCCGGTCATTGGTGCCATCAGGGCAATGCTGAGGGTCTCCTTTTTCAGGAGAGATGTTTTGGGAAACACAAAAATGAGTACCACAAGGATAAGTACCATGCTTGTGATAATTGTTAGAGATGTTCGCAGTATTTTTTTCATTCGTCTATTCTCTATTCTCAGCAGATCTGAGAATTTCCAACCTGTGCGGTTGGGGTCAGCGGCCTGCGGTTGTGGGCAGGCGGTCACGGATTGCCGCGGGCCACTCGCCGCTCGCCGTTTCTGAGTCTGATCAAAGTTTCAGATCTGCTGATCCTCACTTGTCGCTCCTCAAGTTACCATTCTTTGATGATCCGCCAGTTTCGGATGTGCTGGCCGCCGATGGCCATATGGTGCCACCCTTCGACCCGGGGCTTCACCATGCAGGGTTGGGTCTCAAAGAAGATCGGCACGACTGCGGCCTCCTGTTGGACGAGGGTCTGTTCCGCACGCTGGCAAAGCTTCCGCCGCTCCTCCGTGTCCGAGGTTTCCCGGGCGCTGTCTGTGAACTGGGCAAAGGGCAGGTTTTTCCATCCAATCTTGTTGGGAGAGAAATAAGGATGGAAGAGTTCATGGAGCCAGCAGGTTGCGTCAGGGCATTCCTTGCATTGTTCGTATTGGAACATATGGGGCGGCTGGTCAAGGGCTCTGGCGTAGTTCTCGCTTTCGTCGAGCTTGACATTCATGTTCAGATAGTGCTTCAAAAAGGTCTGGACGGCTCGGGCAATCCTCGCGTGAGGCTCGGACTTGTCACACAGAAGGGTGATCTCCGGAAATCCCTCGCCGTCAGGATATCCGGCTTCTGCCAGCCATTTCCGTGCTTGGATGGGCTCGAAGCCCATGCCGACGTCATTCCCGGAATCCACTGAACCAAAGACCGGGGGCGGGGTGAAGGTTCGGGCGGGTTTCTCGTCGCCTCGGGTCACGGTCTTGATGAGAAGCTCACGGTTGACGGCTGCGGATATGGCTTTCCGGACAAGCGATTGGTCAACGGGCGGGAGACGGGTGTTGAAGGCGTACGCATATGTGCATGGCTTCGGCGCCCTCACGTATTCGAGCTTCAGGGTCGGATCCATCTTGATGCGGGGAAGGTTCACGAGGGGGATCGGCAGATGGCTCCCTCCCATGATGTCGAGTTCGTTGGTCTCGTACATTGCCAGTCCCACGGAACTCTTCTGGATCATGTAATACCGGATCTCCTGGATCGAGACCTTCTTGGCATCGTAATAGGATGGACTCTTTTCCAGGATCAGCAACCGATCCTTTTCCCAGATCGCCATCTTGTACGATCCGTTGGTTTGGATGTTTTCGGGGTCGGTCCATGTCTCCTTGTGTTTCTCGATGAGTTTTTGGGGCAGGGGCCGAAAGACCGGAAAGCCTGCCAATACGGGAAAATGGCTGGTGGGATGTTCCAGGCTGAATTCGACGGTGAAGTCGTCAATCGCCACCACTCCAAGGCGTGGGGCATCTTCGGTTCCCCCATCAGACTTCTCTTCTTCGGGGCCAAGGTCGGTGGTTCCGGGATCCCCTCCTCCTTGATCGCTGGCGAGGGCGTCGGGGTTGTGGATGGCCTTGGCGTTCTTCAGCAGGTGGAGCATCTCAACATGGGGAGATTTCGTCTTGGGATCCAAGTTGCGGTGGATGGCCCACACGACGTCATGGGCGGTCACGGGAGTGCCGTCTGTCCAGACCGCATTCCTTCGCATCTGAAATCGCCATATCTTGGCATCTCCCCTGACATCTTCCGCTGGTTTCTCAGCCAGTTCCGGAACGGCTTGGTAGGTTTCGGGATCAAGGTCGGTGAGTCCGAGAAAGAGCTGTTCGACGACTTCGACGGACGCGGGGGCCTTGGCAAGTCCCGGGTCGATGGTGGTGAGGATCCCTTCCATGGGGAGCCTCATGGTGATGCTCTCCACGAGGTCAAGCTGGTCTTTGGCCTCCTTCTTGTATGGGAGGAACTCGAAGTCTCCAGAACGCATCTCCTTGAAGAACACGGTCTTTCCGATGATGTCCCCGTCCCGGGTGAAGGCGTATCGTCCGGTGATGCCCCGCCAGTTTCGGAGGGATCGGAGCGTGGTGCTGATGGAGATGGGGACTGTGGAGTTGCTTTTCCTCATGGCGTGGGCCAGCACCTGGATGGCGTCGTATCCTTGGGCCGCCCATGTGTCGGGAAGCACCCCGTATTTCAATATGAAGTGTTTGATGAAGGCTTGGGAGCGGCTGTCGGACCGCCTGGGGTCGAAGAGGGTGGGGACGATGGTCCCATCCGCGGATTTGCCCGCGATGACGCCGAGTCGGGTGGAGTCGAGATGGTTGCCGCCGAGGATCGGAAGGGTCATTCCCATGTTCCGCAACTGCATGATGACATTGGCCCCGGTGGGAAGCCCGCCGCTCAGAAAGAGGGCATCGAACTGGTATTTTTGGGTGATGTCCGAAATGAGGAGCGGCAGGTCCTCCTGGCCAGCATAATAGGATTTTTGGGTGACGATCCTGATTTCCCGCTTGACGGCCTCGTCGTTGAAGATTTCGGCGAGACGCCTCGCCTCGGTATCCTCCCTGTCATAGAGGACCACGATTTTTTCCATGTTCCGGTAACTTGCGAATTCGGCCAGTTGCCGTCCGAACTCCTCGCCAGAGAGGATGTTTCTGAAGGTGAATACGCCTCCGTATTTTGTGAGGGAAGGATCAGTTGCCCCGGGCGAGAGAAAGAGGATTCCGTTTTTCTCATAAGTGACGGACGCGGGGATGGCGATGTGTGAGTAGAGATGACCCACCACGGCCACAATGTCAAGGTTTCCGGCCACTTGTTCGGATATCTGCAACCCTTTTTCAAGGGATTTCTCATCATCGTAAACAATGGGGATGATGTTTCTTCCCAGCACACCGTCCTTCTGGTTCAGGTCGGCGATGGCGAGTTTGGCGCCTTCGAGAAAGAAGTTCCGCCCCTTCTCGGTGGTGGCGACGATGCCGATGACGATCTCCCTTTGCGACTTGTCGGCCGCCTCGGCCCGCGTGGCCCTTTCGGAGACCGGCGACTGATCCGGCTTGCAGGAGAGAACAGACCATAGGGCGACAAGCAGGATGAAATGTCTCATGGTGGTTGGTTGCAGGTGGTGGGTTGTTGTTGATTGTTGGTTGCCGTTTCTCACTCCTCACTCCTCACTTTTTCCAGCGGTCTCCGGGTTCAATATGATCGGCACCCCATTCTCGCCGACGCCGATGACGAAGACCTTTGAGTTCTCTGACTCGGCAAATGCCTTTATGGCTTGGATGCCGTGCCATTTGAGGATGGCCTTGTCTGAGAGGGACTTTGTGATGGTCTCGTTGTAGTCCCGATAGCCCCGGGCATCGATGCGCCTTCTTTCGGCGATATGTTCTTGGGCCTTGACAAGATGGCTCTCCTGAATTCGGGTTCGGATGGCCTCTGCCACCTTGGGGGGGAGTTCCAGCTTTCTGATGAGGATGTCATCCACCTTGATGTAGCGGCGGGCAATCTGTTCGATGGCCTCGTCCAAGGCGTTGGCGAGCACCTCCCTCCCTTCGTTGTAAACTTGGTCCGCGGTCATGGTGCCGATGGTCTCACGTATGACGGACTCTATTTCGGGAATGATCACCTTGGTGGGGTAATCGGGTCCCACCTTCTGGTGCAACACGGCAACGAGTCTGTATTCGGGCGCGTACCGCACGGAAAAGTAAACATGGACTTGCAGTCCGGTCTTGGTGAGGACTTCGAGTTCCGAAGATATCTCCTGTATCCTGACGTTGTAAACGTACATCTTGTCCCACGGGAGGATGAACTGGATGCCTTCGCTGTAAACATGGTTTGTCCGTGTTCCGCCCAAAAAGAGGCTCCAAAAGACGCCTGCTTCGCCCGGGAAGAGGACGATGACGATGTTGCCCAGGAAGTAAACAGCCACAAACAATATGATGAGCATGGGAACGGCGATGGAGACAAAGATCCTTTTGAACTTTTGTCTCAGTTTTCGCCAGAATTTCTTCCATTTGCTCTCCGTTGCATCTTCTGTCTGCTCCCCGGCAGAGGTTGGGGAGAGGTTCTGATGAGACCCCTTTGTCTCATTCTGCTCCATCTGATTTTTTGATTCCATCTGTTTGATTGATCATGGCTCGGAGAAAGACCATCACGATGGGGTCCTTCCGATCCTTGTTATGGGGATGGTGCAGTCTCACAGTTCCGACAAAAGCATAAGCGCCGTCCTTCACGACCACGGTTGTCTCAATGCGGGCCTTGTGGAATTGCGACTGTGTGACTTTCACGCTCTTGGCGTTTTGTCCATAGTCCGCGTCGGCGATCTTCTCACTGTATTCAAGGGTGATGCTGTTCAGGAGGATGGTTGTGCCCTCCTCTGTGATCATGGGGTCAACCTTGAATGAGACGCCAGCATTCTGGACTTCGAATTTGGCGGCACCTATCTCGTCATAATACTGGGGAGAGCTGATGCCGTCTGCGGAGAGGGTGTCCGTGCGCATGCCGTCCTTCGTTCGGATGATGACGGTTTCAATGATGTCGGCCTCTCCAGCCTTCACCTGTTTCTGAATCTGTTTCCGCAGGTCCCCTGAGTCTGTCTTGAAATCTCTTTCAAAGAGCAGGGTGCTCAACGTCGAGTGTTCTGTCTCAATGAGTTCAGCCTGAATGGTGATTCCCTTGGGAGCAGTCTCTCCAAAGGCCCCATTCGCGGCTCTCGTTTCTCCGATTGACACCATGCCGCCTGTGAACCCTGCGAAAAAGAGCATGCTGAAAATGATCAGTTCCCTGACAAGGCACGTCAGGGACCGTTTTTTTGCTTTTGTTCTCATTTCCCAACTTCCGAAAGATTGCAACATTGACACCATTGTCATTCTTCCTTTTTTCCTGATACGAGAAGCACCATGAGTCCGATCAGGGGGGAAAAGATGATTGAAAAGAACAGATATCCCCAAAACCCCATCGTCCTGTTCGTTCCTGCCACGGCAATCACTAGGCTTAATGCGAAGTAAAAGAACTGAACAGACAGGGGGAGCTTGGCGATCATGGCGAGTGGCAGAAAGTTCATCTGTGAAAATCCTCCCTTTGGTTAGTTTCCAGAAGTGGCCTCCATGCTCGTCTCGGATTGGCAAATCCGAGATGCCTCCATGCTCGTCTCGGATTGGCAAATCCGAGATGCCTCCATGCTCGTCTCGG
>JAOZRQ010000123.1:0-6489 GCA_029940115.1 Desulfobacterales bacterium | reverse complement strand
ATTGGCAAATCCGAGATGCCTGCCGGATTGTCAGGGACAGGTTCCGGCAGGAGCGGGGAAGTTGTTCGGTTACCGTTCCTTAATCTTAATCTTGCTCTTTATTGCTGCGATCAATATCAAGAAAAGTGGCCGAAACGAAGATCATGGCCTTGCCCGTGCTCTCCCCTGTTGCCGGACATGAGCGGAGAAGGCACGGGGGGCTCCTTTACTTGAGCTCTGTGGCGACCTTCTGCCCTTCCTTGAACATTTCTGCATAGTACTCCTTCACCTTGTCTGGATCAAAGGTCAGGAAGGTTCCGCCAGATGCAAAGTGCTGGATGAAGACTTTGCCCACCGCGTAAGTGGATGCGCCGGCAACTATCGGCATGGTCACCACGCCAACCGTCACGCCGACTGCGGGTACCATTTTGGCAAGGCTTGCCGCCAAGGCAGGGGATGCCACCGCCGGCACCGCGCCGCCGACGAGAGAGGAGAGGATGTTCTTCGCCACACCCTTGGAAAACGGCACATTATATCTCTTGCCAAGCGCCCTGAGCATGTTCAACTGGACCAAGGTGACGCCTGCAAAATCCACCAAGGGTACGGGAATGAGGCCGACTGCCATTGAGCCGTACGCATGGTGCCTGATCAACTTGTCGATTCCTTCTTTGGAGATGTCCAGCACCACCAACTCCTCAGTCCCCTCTGCTTGAGTTGCCTGATTTTCGGTCTTTCCTGCCTTCTTTGCGTCCTGTTTTTCCGTTTTTTGGTCTTGCATGTTGTGCCTCCTTATTTCATGTTGCAACTTAAGTACCAAGCCATAATAAGTTTTCCGATATTTTCCTCTGTATCCAGAATAGACAACCTTACCATAAAAAAACGCTTGGGTCAACAATTAAAATCAGCAGTTCCATTTTTTTTTGGTCACAGCCATTTCCGATTTTTGGATTCGGTCATCCTTTCCAGAACCCGCCTTCCCGCGCCACGGTTTCCCGTATTGCATGACAATTTCCAGATACTCGGCCGTATCCTTATAATAAGGATGCGCCTCATCTTTCACGCGCTGTTTCCAAGCACCCAGATCAGACCACCCGCTTAAAAGATTTTTCAAGAAACTGTGCTGGCCATCTGATCCAGACCGGGCGGCCATGGGGACAGTGGGATGGATTGTCGCATGCCTCCAGCTGATTCAGCAACAATTTCATCTGATCATGTGAAAGAGACTGTTTTGCCCGTATCGCGGCGTGACATGCCATCGTTGCCAGAGATGCGTCTGTTGCTTCTTCGATACCGGATGAACGGCCGATTTCCGCGGTCTTTTCCACAATCTCGGTAATCAGCGGACTGATCTCCCCTTCTCCGAGAATCGCGGGGACTGCCTTGACAACAAAGGTGTTTCTCCCAAAAGGCTCGATCTCAAGACCTGCCTCCTTCAAATCTGGAATCAGCTTCTCCAATATGCCGGCTTCGGTGTAACCCAGATCAAGGGTTTCAGGAATCAGGAGTTCTTGGCTGATCTTCTCCGAATCCGAAAAGCGATGCTTCAGTTGCTCAAACAGAATCCGCTCATGGGCCGCATGCTGGTCAATCATCACAAGCCCCTCTTCAGATTCGCAAAGGATGTAAGCGTCGTGAAGCTGCCCGATGATTCGCAGATCGGTGAATGGTCTTTTTTCCCAGAGTCTCCCCTGCATTCTTTTCGGGGCGCCGTTTCCATCTGATGGCTTGCGGGGGACGCGCCAATTTTCTGGCCTCTCCAGATGGAGACATTCGGGAATCCGATCAGGCGACGATGGGTCATATGGTTCGGGAATCCGATCAGGCGATGGGTCATATGGAATACTGTGGTCATCTTTTGATTGCGTTGCCGGATGTTCTTCTTGCCCTCCTGCCGGGTTGACAAATCCGACAGGTGCCGAAACTTGGGAATGCGTCAGGTTGAAATGAGGCGAAGGTTCTGACACATAAGGCTCGCCCCTTTCTTCTGATCCTGCCGGATGGGCAAATCCCGCGGGGGGTTCCGGGGAACCATTCAGATTTTCCCCTGTCCGGGACGGGGTGGAAGATGGAAACGCCTTGCCGTCAGCCAGAGTCAAGGCCATTGACACCGCCGTTGCCACGCTGTCGTGAACCCTGTTCTGCTGGAAAAATCGGACTTCGCTTTTTTTCGGATGGACATTCACGTCCACCTGATCCGGGGGGAGGTTCACAAAAAGAACCGCCATGGGAAACTGCCCTTTCATCAGTCTGCCGGCGCAACCGTCAAAGAGCGCGTGCTGGATGATCTTGTCCCGCACATGTCTGCCGTTCACATACACATGGATCCCCCTTGAGGTGGCGCGGGTGATCCGGGGTGAGGCGATCCATCCGGAGATTGAAAGTGTGCCATCATCCGATTCCAACCTGTGAAGATCATTTCTCATATGCTTGCCGAGCACGTCCGCGACCCTGTCCAGCGGATCAGACACCGGCGACCAGTGCTTAATCCGCTTCCCATTGTGAAAGAGCCTGAACAGCACATCGGGCCACCCGGACGCGATGCTTGCAACGGTGTCTGCAACATGCCCCATCTCGGTGGGGGTGGTTTTCAAGAATTTTCGTCTCGCAGGGGTGTTGAAGAATATTTTTTCCACAGTGATCTGTGTGCCTGTGGGCGCGCCCACCTCAGAAACCTTTTTTATCCTGCCCCCTTCCATAAAAATACGGGTCCCGGCTGGGGAGTCCTCCTCCTTTGTCTCAAGGGTGAAACGGGAGATCGAGGCAATGCTCGGCAGGGCCTCACCTCTGAAGCCAAGGGTTTTTATTGAGAAGAGATCCGGCTCATCATATATTTTGCTGGTCCCATATCGTTCAATTGAGAGAAGCGCGTCATCATGGGCCATTCCGATGCCATCGTCGGAAACACGGATGAGGGACCGCCCGCCTCCCTCCACTTCGATCATGATCCGGGTGGCACCCGCGTCGAGTGAATTCTCAACCAGTTCCTTGACCACAGAAGCCGGACGCTCCACCACTTCGCCAGCGGCGATCTGGTTTGAAAGGACTTCAGGGAGTATCTTGATTCTCGACACCGTTTGTTGCCTCCGGGTGCAGTTTGTAGTTCCGCCTTTAGGCGGTTTCGGCTTAAAAAATGTAAACCTATATGTAAGGATGCTCCATTGGCAAATCCAAGCCATGTCCCCGCAATCCGGTTGGAGCGCGGAGTCGGTGATGGCCGAAATGAAGATCAAGGCCAGCATCCCTCTCAAATTGTTGCTTAAATAGCATAAAAGGATGTGAATTTCAATATTTGCCTGGGAAAAAAATTGCATCCATTCAGAAAATCCATAAAGCAGTCTTCCTTTTTGCTTTTCAATCCATTTTTCATGTGATATAGAGTTCAACAAAAAGATTGTCCAAGGCCCAGTTCGTAGTTCCGCCTTCAGGCGGTGTCAGACCGCCTGAAGGCGGGACTGCGAACTGAAGTCTCTTATTAAGGAAAGGAACACATGATGATTGTTTATCTCAACGGCCGCTTTATTTCCAAAGAAGAGGCGACCATCTCCCCGGACGACCGGGGATTTCTTTTTGCAGATGGCGTTTATGAGGTGATCCACTCGTATAAGGGGAGATTGTTCAGGGCAGAAGATCATCTGGATCGGATGAAACGGAGTCTCCGGGAGCTCCGGATCAAAGCGCCGGATATGGCGTCGTTCAAGGAGATATCCGAGAAACTGATCCAAGACAACACGCTCAGGAATGGAGATGCCAACGTCTATATCCAGATCACCCGGGGCGCGGCGTTCATTCGGAAACACGCATTCCCGCCGGAGGAGACCCCGCTTACGATCTATGCCTGCGCCTCCCCTGTTGAGCCGCCTCATGAAAAATGGGAGAAGGGGAGCAGCATCATCCTGACTCCCGACATCCGATGGGCGCGTTGCGATATCAAATCCGTGGCCCTGCTGGCAAACGTCATGGCCTGCCAGCAGGCCAAGGAGAATGGGGCCGATGAGGCGGTCTTTGTGCGGGACGGCGTGATCACCGAAGGCTCCCATACCAACTTCTCTGCCATATTTGACGGGCAGCTGGTGACGGCTCCCAAAAGCAACTACATCCTACCTGGTGTCACTCGCAAGGTGGTGCTGGATCTGTGCCCGGAACTCGGCATCCCTGTCAAGGAATTTCCGATATTCGAAGCGGATCTGAAACACGCAGATGAATGTATGCTCCTCGGGACCACCGCGGAAGTGATGCCGGTGGTCCAAGTGGACGGCTGGCAGGTGGGAAACGGCAGTCCGGGGGAGGTGACGATGAAGCTCTTGCGGGCCTTTCGTGAACTTACCTGATCAAACCACATGATCGGTTCAACCCACGCTCGGTTCGGCTTCGGCGTGAGCTCAGTCGAACGATTGGAACGCTCGGTTAAGATTGGAACGCTCGGTTCGGCGTGAGACTTCGGCGTGAGCTCAGTCGAACGCTCAGTCGAACGATTGACAAATCCGAACCGCCTGCCGGATTTGGCAATCCGGCAGGAGCGGGGATTGGGATTGACAAATCCGAACCGCCTGCCGGATTTGGCAATCCGGCAGGAGCGGGACTTCGGCGTGAGCTCAGTCGAACGATTGGAACGCTCGGTTCAGCTGACAAATCCAACCCTTGCCGCCAAAGGCCGAATCACCATCAATCCGGTTATTTCAACAAATAATCCGGCTTCACATGGCTCATGGCCCTGAATATGTTCCCCTTGATCTTCCGGTTGCTTCTGTAAAGCTGATTCAAGAGGGTTTTGATCTCTTGGCGTTTCGACACTTTTGCGCTGGGGCACGGGTTCACAAATTCCGGAAACCCCTGATCCATTGCAAACCGTCTGATCAGCGTCTCATCCGCAAAGGCCAGGGGACGGATCATGACGAATCTCCCCTGAAAAAGAGATTGACAAGGCACCATGGTGCTGATCTCCCCTGCGTAGCAGATATTCAGAAACAGGGTCTCAATAATGTCATCCTTGTTATGCCCGAGGGCGATCTTGTTGCACCCGAGTTCATCCGCCATCTCAAAGAGACGTTTCCGCCGCAACCGGGAGCAGAGGAAGCAGGGGTTTTCCCGATTTTCAGGGCTGTGTCCCCGGATGCCGTAGTCGGTATGTTCCACCCGGAGGGCGTGGCCCATCTTCTCAGCGTGGCGTTCAAGGGAATCACTGAAACCGCCCTCAAAACCGGGATCAATGTGAATGGCAAACAACTCATATCCGATTTGCACACGGGGGAGACGTTCGTTCAACATCCACATCAGTGTCAGGCTGTCCTTTCCGCCAGAAAGTCCCACCGCTATCCGGTCCCCGTCGGATATCATCTCATAACGATGCACGGCCTTGCCAAAGACCCGGTTCAGTGCCTTGTATGTATGATTTTTTCTCATTTTGCCATCTGCCATGGACTTCCAAAGAAATCAAGTTTCTGATTATAACTTGGGGCATCTTTCATTTATGGGATTTGCATTTCAGTTTGTAGTTCCGTCTCTCGGCGGTGCGAGACCGCCTGAAGGCGGAACTACAAACTGAAAATGAAAGATGCCCAACTTGGTTTCTCTCAGATGGGTTTGCCGTGCTCATCATCAGGCAGGCCTTTGAGGGTTATCTTGCCCGCGGCGATCTCCCGAAGAGCCACCACAATATCTTCATTTTTGGGTGAGCTGACCAGATACTCTGATCCTTCCCGGATCTGTCTGACCCGATTCGCAACCATATGAACCAGCACAAAGCGGTTCGGAACCCGTTTCAGACAATCCTCCACAGTAATACGCGCCATAGAAAAACCTCCTTTTGGTGAGGCGTGGGTGAGAAGTGTTTCACGCCTCACGTTTCACGCCTCACGTTTCACGCCTCACTTATAATATGTCCACCAGTTCATAACACCGTTTCCCTCCCGGAGCTTGGAGCACAACCTCATCTCCCGGGACTTTTCCGATGATGGCTCTTCCGAGGGGCGAAGATACAGAAATGCGTCCTTCTTCAATATTCGACTCATCCGGTCCCACCAGCTGATATTCCACATCATCGCCGGTGTCAATATTTTCCAGCACCACCTTGCAGCCAAATATGGCCCGCTCCTTAGGAAGCTTGTCTGGATCAATGACATCCACGTTGGCCAGTTTGTATTCCAATTCGCCGATTCGTCCTTCAAGGAAGCTCTGCCGATCTTTGGCAGCGTCAAACTCTGCATTTTCGGAAAGATCTCCGTGGGCACGGGCCTCCTCAATTGCCTTGATATTTTGAGGGCGTTCAACCGTTTTCAAATTTTGAAGCTCTTTTTTCAGAACCCCATATCCATCTCTTGTAATCGGTATTCGTTCCAAATTTCCACTCCTTAACATATAAATTGAAGCAAGAAGCAAAAAGAGACATCCTTCCCGACCTTGATCATCGTTTGGACCAACCTTGCTCGGCTTGGTTCAACCCTGCTCGGCCTGGATCAACCCTGCTCGGCCTGGATTGCCAAATCCAGGCCGCCCGCCGGATTTGGCAATCCG
>JAOZRQ010000122.1 GCA_029940115.1 Desulfobacterales bacterium | reverse complement strand
GAAATACGGGAAGGGAACCCTGTGTCCAAGACTGCAACGAGGAATGGGGCGGCACCGCTTTCACTGACAACTGCGATGAATGTGTCGGCGGAAGCACAGGAAAAATGTTTTGTATTGACATCAACAATGACCACACCGTTGATCTGGGTGATGTCATTCTGGGCCTGAAAATATTGTCAGGAACAGGGGAACCATTTGTTTATCCAGACGCAACCATAGATATGAATGAAGATGGAAAAATCGGGATGGCTGAGGTGATTCATCTGTTGCAGGCCCTCGCGACACAATAAGTTTCCGCTTTTTTCCTGAATGGACCGATTCCTCATTTGCCAAAAAAAGCCGGGTTTCTTCTTATGGCAAAGAGTTGGCGGAAGTGCATGGGAATCGAACCCACCCGGGACGGTTTTAGCGCCCCACACCGGATTTGAAGTCCGGGAGCCCCACCAGTGAGCTGCGCACTTCCGTTTTCATTTTTCAGGCATTCTGTCTCTCATACGGGCCACCGTCTCGTCTCATTCACCTCTGTTCCCACTGAAAGGCAGAGATCAATGCCATGGCTCATTTTCCGCATCAAGGTCATATTTACCGCTTCTTGATCTCAGAGACCTCTGCAACGCCAGCCTGTTGTTCATCGTCATCCATACAACCATAATGTATTTTTCATATTTGTCAAGATATTCCTGCATCAATTTGCCAAAAAGCCTTTTTATTTTGATTTTTGAATCCTTTGAAGTCATATATGACGCTCTCAAATCTCCTCCTCATCGCAACGATCTCTTTATACTTGTGATTGGCATATCTTGCATCAACAAAGTTTCTGATCAGCGGGATCAGCCTGACAAGGTTACGCTCGTATTTCTGGTAAACCTTGATGATGCCTTCGCTCTCCTTGACGAGTTCCAGACCTCCGAGGTTTTGGAAACCTCGGAGGTCTCCGATGCGAAAACTTTTAGTCGGGTACTTAAGAGGCGATGGACGATGGGCAAGAGGCGATAGGGCATGCCGCTCATCGTTCGACATCTTCTGGGACTTTGGTGACAGCGGCGGGCAAGAGTTTTATAAGACCTCCGAGGTTTTGGAAACCTCGGAGGTCTCCGATGCGAAAACTTTTAGTCGGGTACTTAAGAGGCGATGGACGATGGGCAAGAGGCGATAGGGCATGCCGCTCATCGTTCGACATCTTCTGGGACTTTGGTGACAGCGGCGGGCAAGAGGCGATAGGGTATGCCGCTCACCCATCGCCGCTCGCCCCTCGCCCCTTACCGAACGTGTTTGATCCAGTCCGTGTTCTTGAACCACTTGTCATAGATCTTCTCAAACCGTCCGTCTGCCTTCATCTCCTTGAGAAAGTTGTTCAGCCAGTTGAGAAAGTCTGGGTCAGCCTTCCGGATGGCCCAGGCAATCGGCTCGGTGGTGAAGGGTTTGTCAAGAAAGACCAGTTTTTTTGTCCCGTGCAAGGCCATGAACACCGCATTGAAGGGCAGGTCATACACAAACGCGTCGGCCTTGCCGTTCAGCACCTCGGTGGCACACGCTGTCTCGGCACCAAGGGGCTTGTAGGTGCATTTCGGGATCAGCTTCATCACCGCGTCCTCGCCGGTGGTTCCGGGCTTGGAGGTCACGATGAATTTGGGATCATTCAGATCTTTGTAGGATGTCACCTTCCCCTGATGCTTCTTGTTCAGCAGAACGGTCTGTCCAACGGTCATGAAGGGGTCCGCAAAGTCAACCTTCTGCTCCCGTTCCTCTGTCACGGACATGCCGCCCATGATCATGTCGAATCGTCCCACGTTCAGCGCGGGAATGATGCTGGGCCAGATCGTGTCCACCGGCACAAACTGAACCCCGAGAGCCTTGGCCATCTCCCTTCCCATGTCAATGTCAAAGCCGATGATGTTCAGTTGCTGCTCTCCGCGACGCAGGCCACCGTGTCGCAATGTTCTCTGGCGAAGCCCGCTCCGCTTGTCGAGCATTTCAAAGGGCATGTAGCCGACTTCGAGACCGACCCGAAGCTTCCCCCTTCTCAGGATCCCTTCAAGCGTGGAATTCTCCGAGAGTTCGATATCCGCTCCGAATGCGGACGATGCGAACAGACTCATCAGCATCACCCCAAGCAACGAGAATCCCGTAATCATCCCTTTATTCATCTTTCCCCTCCCCGGCTGTTGTCTGCTCTATTTCCATTCCAAAACGCTTTCGGGTCTCCTCATCCATCGGATGGATGGTGATCCCGAGCCAGCCGTAAATTATCGTGACAATGGGGGATATCCAGTTGAAAAAGGCAAACGGCAGGTAAGCGAATGTTGCCACGCCCAAAGTGGCCGCCTGATACGCGCCGCCGCTGTTCCACGGAACAAGACATCCGGTCACTGTCGCGCTGTCCTCCACTGCACGGGACAGGTTCTTCGGATGAAGTCCCTTTTCCCGGTAGGCTTGGGCATACATCCTCGCGCTCATGACAATGGCCATGTACTGATCGCAGAGAACCAGATTGGAGGCGATGGATGTCAGGACGGTCGCGGTGATCAGGGAGCCTGCGGATTCCGCCTTCTTCAGAATCGCATCCACGATGACCTTCAACTGATTGGTCCGTTCCATGATGCCGCCGAACATCATCGCGACGATGATGATCAGGATGGTGTAGGACATGGAATCAAGACCGCCCTTGGTCAGCAGGCTGTCCACCGCCTCCACCCCTGTGCTGCTGGTGTAGCCGCCAAACCCGGCTGAGAGGATGTCCCCGAAACCATTTCCTTGGAACAAAATTCCGAGGAACGCGGCGGAAAGGATGCCCACCGCAATTCCGGGAATGGCAGGGATCTTCCTGAAAGCCAAGACCATGACCAGGACAGGCGGGAGCAACAGCAGGATGTTGATGCTGAACTGACCCGATATCCCGGCCAAAATTTGATTCACGCTCTCCACATCCTGTGTGCCGCCTCCGAAGAAGAATCCCAAGACGATCTCCAGCACCAGGGTTATCCCATAGGAGACGCCGGTGGTGTAGGTCATGTGTTTGATATGGGTGTAGAGATCCGTGCCGGCCATGGCCGGTGCCAAGTTCGTGGTGTCCGACAGCGGCGACATCTTGTCTCCGAAGTACGCACCGGAAATGACCGCGCCGGCAACCACAGGCAACGGAAATCCGAGCCCTTGGCCGATGCCGATCAGCGCGATGCCGATGGTCCCGGTGGTGCCCCAAGAACTCCCGGTAGCCAAGGAGGTGATGGAACATATGATGAGCGTGGCAGGCAGAAAGATGCTCGGGTGCATGATCTTGAGGCCGTAGTAGAGTAGTGTCGGAACCACGCCACTCAGTATCCAGATGCCGATCAGGATGCCGATGATGCCAAGGATCACGATCGCCTGCAACGAATTTGCGATTCCCGCGAGCATCCCATCCTGAATGTCTTCCCAAGGGTACCCGGCCCGGATTCCCACCAGTGCGGCGACAAGAACGCCCATGAGAATCGGAATGTGCGAATCGGTTTCATATTTCACTATCGCCAAGCTGATCGGAATAATCAGCGCGAGAAGCGATATGACAGATTCCCAGATGAAAGGCTCTCGCCTTTCCCGTTTGCCGATCATAATTTTCCCTCCGTTTTTCATCATTTGTATGTCTTCACCAGAAAGACAGGCACAGGGGACAACCGAACTATCTTTTCCGCGACAGAGCCGAAGATGACCTTGTCAACGCCTGTCCTTGCAGTGGTTCCCATGACCACCAGATCGATCCCGCTGGATTCGATATACTTCAGGATCTCCTCTGATGTGTCTCCAGTGACCACCGTCATCTGGGTTTCGGGAAAATCCGTGTAATGTTTCTCCTTGAATTCCAGAAGCCGCTTATTGGCCCCCTCTGTCAGCTCGCTTTGAAACTTTGAGACAGAGTCTTTGGACACATAGACCTTGATGTAAGGGTCAAACATGCGGGCCACATACATCAGGTGGATCTCCGCCTGAAATTGCTTTGCCAGCAACGTCACATAAGGGACACTTTTCGGAGATATCTCCGAAAGCTGGACAGGGGACAAGATTTTCTTGAATCCTTCCATATCAAACCTCCTTCATTAAAATGTTTCAGGTCAAAGCTCGGTTCTGAGTACTGACCCAGAATCCAGCACCAAAGTCAAAGTAAACCGTTTTCAGTCCTTTTGCAACATTTTTTGAAAAAGGAGTGCCAAACTTGCAGTTTGGCATCTGACTCCGCTTGGCTTCCCGGCCCTTCTCTGAACGCTTGTAAGTGTCTGATCATAACGCTTTTTGGAGAAAGACGGGCCCCGGAAGTGAGCCGGGCATTGAACACAAAAAAGCCCCATCTGCATTGAGCAGATGGGGCTTTTTGCGATCTAACCTGAAAAATGTTCGCCACGCGGTTCGGGTGAAGGCAGGGGCAGGACACGGGATGCTCACAGGTCACGACTTCGAAAGCGCGGGATCTGCGTTGCCACAGAGCCATTGACGGGTCTCCTCTGAAACATCTGACACCAAAGAAAGGGCCGCCTCGTTCTTCTCATAAAAGGTCTTAGGCTCATAGGTCCAGCCGCTTGCGAGGCGTTCATCCTCTTTTTTCAGAAGCCGGTAAACATGCCTGCCGATCACCGGTGCGGCTATTTTTGTCTTCCAGCCGAATTCCTTGCAGATGTCTTGGAGAAGGACATCCAGTTTCTCAGCGACACGCTCGTCACCCTGGTACCATTTTCTCATGGCCCAGACCGCGCCGGCATAAGTCCCCCTGAGCGATCTCACGTCCCATCTGAAACGGTCCCGGATGCAGGGATCCGGATGATCCTTGTATTGCTGCCAGCCCTTGAGCATGGTCCGGATCAGCCGGGCAAGACTGGGGCCATTCACCTCGAAATCCTGGCGAAAGGCCTTGAGCAGAAACCCCTCCTCCTCACCGTTTTGAATGTGCTGATGCCGGTAGTTGAAGCGGTACTGCCCGTGGGTGTCGGGCGCGGGAAATTCCGATTCAGGGAGAAGGGTTCCCTTCCTCTGATGCTCTTCATACAGCGGGGTTCCCGGATTCGGGGTGTAAAGCATGAACTGGTGAAAGTCCGTGTCATGGCTGATCGCGTACTTGATGACCTCGTCAATGTTTTCAGGGGTGTGATCCTCCAGACCGATGATGGATGAGCCGAGAACCCGGATCCCGTGAGACTGCAAGGTCCGCACCAGCTCATGCGTGTCAACACCCTTCAGCTTCTTGTACTGGCTCTCCTTGCCTTCCATGCCCATCCAGACCCAGGATATCCCGAGCCTCACCAGTTGCTCAAACGTGTAGGACTTCAACACCCGGGCCGAGCTGAACACCATCAGCGACCAGCTTTTCTGATGCGCCTCCATCAGTTCAAGGAGTCTCAACGCCCTTTTCCGGTGCAGGAGAAAGTTCTCATCCAAGGCAAAGAAGGAACGGGCATTCAGCTTCTCCTCCAGACGGCACATCACCTTGAATATCTCATCCCCGGTCTCATAAAAGTTCACAAAGTTGCCCTTGCCGCCGAACAAGGCGGAAGTGGAGCAGAAATTGCATCCCACCGGACATCCCGCCGAGGGGAGGAGGATCGCGGCGGTGTTCCCGTCCCCGGGCTTGTCATCAAGGGAATAGCCCAGAATCCGGGTCCCGAATCCGGAATAGACCAGCGGATGGGTCACCGCCGCGTCCGGGTTCTGACCCAGAAAGTTCCGGAACCATCTCACCCCGTCGCCTTTGACGATGTGATCCGCGTCAATGGTCTCGCTGATGCCGCCCTTGTTGGCGATGTGCCCGCCCACAACAATGGTCGCGTTCGGCTGATGTTGCCGGATCAGCTCGCACATCTTTTTCACTTTGCCCACATTCGGGATGATGGAGCTGATCCCGATGATATCATATGGATGGTCCTGAATCTCGCTGGTGAAGCGGTCCAAGGAAGGGTAGTCGAGAAGCGTGCAAGGGGCTTTCATGTTTGCCTGAATCATCAGCAGACCAAAGGAGCGATGAAACATTCTGAGGGAAAACGCGCCCTGAACCCGGGTGACTTGGTTCTGATACAGCTCCATCGGGTTGATCTTCCGGCTACCGTACTCGTCATCCTGCGCGTAGGGGCCAAACACGCTGGAAAGCAGAACTTTGGCACGGGTTCCAAGGGGGTGGACTGTTGTTGCTGTGTTCATCATCATTCTCCTGAATTTTTGCGCGATGTCCGACTTTCGCTGCCATCCTGCGAAAGCAGGAATGACAGGCGTCTGATAGTGGATCCCTGCTTTTGCAGGAATGACCGGTGGATTCCTGCTTACGCGGGAATGACAGGCATCTGATAAAAGTCGCACACAGCGTGAATTTTAATAAGACCTAAGTGAACAATGACAAACAGGATAAGAGGGAAATTCAGAAGAAGCAAGAGGCGTTTTTGGATTTTACAAAAGTTTTACAAATCAGGGGTTGCATCAAGCTCTCTCGTTACGAGGCTCCGCCTCGTGATGCATGGGGAGGCTCCGCCGAAGATTTCCCGGACACCCCACATAGAGGAGGTCGCCTCGTGATGCATGGGGAGGCTCCGCCCCATGCGGTCATTAGGGCCGGAGACGCCGCAAGCCGATGTGGAACGATTTTTCAAATCGTTCCCTCAGAATCTGGAAAAAAAGTTCCTCGCCGCTTTGCGCCATTTATAACATAATTTTGAACTAAAGGTACCATTTGTCGGACATAAGAAAAAAATTCCCTCCAAGAATATAACAGAGCACCATTCAATTCATCTGAAATCCACATTATTTTATCATCTTCAATGATAGAGCCATATTCTTGAATACCATAAATTTTCAGCAAAACAATATCTTTCAGATAATTCTCTTTTAATTCGTCAAATTCCTCATAGGTCATCTCCACCCTGAAATCTTCCATCTCCATTGAAATCCTTTCTTTCAAATCATTTGTCATAGATAAGACTAATCTGTAATTGTCGGTTTTTTTCCCGCATTGCTGCATATATCTTCTTATCAGAGAGGAAGATATGATGTGTTTTATAGGATTTCTTGACGACAAAAACGCTTGAAGATACACCCATTTTTTTTCGGAACGATGGTAAATGGAAACTTCGTGGAGGTATGGATCAAATGTGTTCGTCAACCATACATGACGTTCTGAGTAATTTCTTTCCTGTTCAGGATGCCTTGAATAATAAAATATGATGCCTTCGCTTTCTGGATAATCGTTGGCATGTTCTTTGTGTCCCTCTTGAGACAAAAATAACGGAAGATCTTTCCTTTTAAAAAAATGACATGTTGTGTGCGATGAGTTCTTCAGCAACAAGCCATGCTTCAGGCAATAACCCATTCTTGAGCCAATATCCAGATACTGGGATGGGTTATAAATGCAATTGTCACATGTATAAGGATTTCTCATTTTTCAACTCGCCTGAAATATTTCTGGATATGATAATAACACCAGTTAATTCTGTCTTTCTTCTTAACTTTGTTTAATATGAATTCCCATTCGACAAGTGCTTCTTTAGCACGACTTGCCAACATGAATGCCCTTTGAGCATATATTTTTTCTTTTCTTGACGATGTTGCCATTATTGATCTCAATTCATCCATCAACTCGGAATGTGCTTTGAACTTATGCTTATCACCAATTATTTGGTTCGGTTCCGTTTTGTATAATATCCCGCTAAAATGATTTATTGAATTTTGATCTTCAGAAACAGATGTATATGGGGTCTTCATGCCACGGTGTTTCGTAATGTGAGCAACTATGTCTTTATCCCCATCAGGATCAGGAGGGGTGATACCTTTTGGATTATCTTTACGGTAATGCGTATTATAGGTGACAGTCATTTTCCAAGTGCCTTGTTGTCATAATATTGAGTGATTAAGGTTTCCATGACTCGCGCGTGTCAGAAACCGGGTTTCTCAAGCCCTGCTTTCCCTTCCTCCACCCCATCCTGATGGCATTTCCTTGAATACCAGTTGATCTGCCTGCATATTCCCCGGATCATGCGGACTTCCTTGGCCCGGAGTTGCAGGCGGGTGAAGAAGTGACGCAGGTTGTTCATCCAGTAGTCCGGGTTTTCAGGATTGATGTAGTTGATCCGGACCAGAATATCTCTCACCTGCTCATACATGCCGTCCAGCTCATGCCGGCAGGCGAGGCGGGGGGTGAATTCGGCAGTCTTCTCACGGGACGCGGCAAAGAGCTCATGGCAGAGTACCATGACGGCTTGGGCCAGATTCAGGGAGGAGAAGGTCGCGGTCGGGATGTTGACCAGCGCGTGGCATAGGCGGATATCCTCGTTGGAAAGCCCCCTGTCCTCGGGGCCGAAGAGGAGGGCAATCCGATTTTCAAAAGAGATGGGAATCAGCCGCTGGGCCATCTCCGACGGGTTGCTGAAGACCCGGCGTTGCCCTCCCAGCCGGGCGGTGGTTCCCACGACGTATTGGAAAGGTCCCAAGGCTGTTTTCAGATCGTCATGGCGTTCCATCTGCTCCACAATGTCGGCTGCGGCATGGGTGGCCATCTTCAGCACCCGGGTCCGGTCGCAATTTCCCGGATCCACCACCACAAGGTCCCGCATTCCCATGTTGCACAATGCCCTGGCCGCTGCCCCGATGTTTTCGGGATTCCGGGGCTGGTGCAGGACAATGGAGATATTTTCAAGGTTTGTTTTGTCAGTCATCCGTTGCGAGGGGTCTGTTGTCTGCTTGTTGGTTGCCCGTTATCCGTCGTCCGTTGCGAGTGGTCCGTTGGCCGTTGCCACCGGATAACCTGCAACTGGCAACAGGCAACAACCAACAAATAAGCAAGCAACAGACTCAGGCAACGATTTCAAACTTGTTGAAAAAATAGCTGATTTCAAACTCGGCCGTTTCGGGCGAGTCTGATCCGTGGACCACATTCTTCTCGATGTCCGTGGCAAAATCCCGCCGGATGGTCCCTTCCGCAGCCTTTCTGCAATCGGTCTCGCCCATCAGTTCGCGGTTCTTTGCGATCACATGGTCACCTTCAAGCACCATGGCCACCGCAGGCCCTGATGTCATGAAGTCTATCAGGCTGCCAAAGAAAGGCCTCTCTTCATGCACCTCATAAAAGCCTTGGGCCTGTGCCTTTGTCATATGAATCATCTTCAGGGCAACGATCTTCATCTCATTGGTTTCAAATCGTTTGATCACTTCGCCGACAAGCCCTCGGGCGACGCCGTCGGGTTTGACAATTGACAATGTTCTCTCCATAATCTTCCCATCCTCCATTGTGAAGCTGTACAGGACAAAAAGTCGCGAAGGGCGGGAAACCCGGCTTTTTCCCAAACAGGCGGGATCCCAACTGCGAGAAAAAGCCGGTTTTTTTTCCTCAATCATTTTTTTTGTCCTGTACACAGGCTGTAAGCTCCAAGCTGTAAGCCCAAGGCGGGACACATTGAAATCTGTCACTCGTCACGAAGCTCGTGACGAGCGGAAGTGTCCCGGCTTATGTTGGTAGCCCTTCATATTTCCTGATTATAACGGATTTAGGGGAGCATTGAACTTGAAATTGAACTTAAACGTGAACTTGCCATAAATGAACATTCAAGTTCACGTTCACGGGCAGGGCGGCCTCCCCGAAAAGCGTTATGATCAGCATATTTCATCCCCCGATAAAATACGTCGGGCAGGCTTCATCCTTCATATTTCATCTTCGTCTGTGACGGACGACAACAGGCAACTGAGCACGGAGGCTGAACAGGCGACCTCCTTGATCCGCATGGTCATGTCCACACAGGCCGCCTTATGGGTCAGCGCGCCCACTGAGATGATATCCACCCCGGTTTCCGCCAACGGAATCAGATCCGCTTTTGTTATCCTTCCTGTCACCTCAAGCACCGCTCTGCCTTTGACAAACGCCACCACCTCCCTTATCTGTTCCAGTCCCATGTCGGTGAGCATGATCACATCCACGCCGGCCTCCATGGCCTCTTTGACACCATCCAGATCCGGAACCTCCACCTCTATCTTGACCAGGTGGGAGACATTGTTCCGTATCTGATCGATGACCTTCCTCACGCCGCCGCAGACGGCGATATGGTTCTCCTTTATCAGAACGCCGTCATACAGCCCCATCCGGTGATTATAGGCCCCGCCCACGCGCACCGCGTATTTTTCCAGGACCAGCCACCCCGGTGTGGTTTTCCGGGTGTCCACAAGCCGTGCCGTCTTGCCCTTGACCTCATTCACATAAGAACGGACATGGGTGGCAATGCCCGAAAGATGTTGCAAAAAATTCAGCGCGGTCCGTTCCGCCGCGAGCATGGGACAAAGCCGGCCTTCGACTTCCAGAATGACCTCGCCCTCCTCGATGGTGTCCCCGTCCTTGTAATTGGGTCTGAATGCAATTTTTGGATCGAGGCTTTCAAACACCTGCCTCGCCACATCAAGCCCGGCAACAATGAGTCGCTCCTTTGCAATGATATCTCCTGTTCCTTCAGTGTCCGGAGCGATGAGATTGTTTGTGGTGATGTCTCCGGGGCCAATATCCTCTTTCAAAGCTGTTTCGACGATATGGAGTACGGAATACATGCTCATTTGATTGATGATTGTTCGGATTGAAAGTTGTCAGTTGCCAGTTGCCAGTTGTCGGTTATCAGTTGTCGGTTGCCAGTTGTCAGTTGCCACCGGGTAGCCAGCAACTGACAACAAGCAACAGCCAACAGGCCACCCATCAATCCTCAACCTTCAATTCCCTTATTTTATCCAGATTGACCTGTAATTTTTGACGCTTTTCGATGAGGCGGTCTTGCTTTTCCTTGGCCTTTTGGACCACATCTTCGGGTGCTTTGGCAAGAAAATCCTCATTTCCCAGTTTCTTTGAAGCCGCGCTCAGATCTTTGGCGGTTTTGGCGATCTCCTTTTCAAGACGCTCGGTCTCCTTGGCAAAGTCAATGATCCCTTCAAGGGGAACAAAGAGCGATGCATTGCCCGCGACAGCGGTGGCGGATGACTTGGGTCTTTCCCCGGCCCCCCGGACAGAAAGGCTCCCGAGTTTGGCCAGATGGATGATCATCTCCTTGTGCTGCTCCACTCGCTCTCCAGTTCCCCGATCCTCCGACTGGACCACCGCATCAAGAGCCAAAGAGGGGGAAATGTTCATCTCCCCTCTGATGTTTCGGATGCTGGTGATGACTTCGATGACATAAGCCATGTCCGCCTCGGCCTCGGCATCCCGCCTCATCTCTGAGGCGTCAGCTGCGTCCGCGGGAAATGTTGCCTTCATGATGGAGCCTTCGGTTCCCGGAAGCTTGTGCCATATCTCCTCGGTCACAAAGGGCATGAACGGATGAAGCAGAATCAGGGCGTCGCGCATCACCCGCCACAATACCCGAAGCGTCGCTTGCTGCCTATCCAAGCCATTATGGCCGTACAATGACGGTTTGATGGCTTCCAAGTACCAGTCACAGAACTCGTGCCATACAAACTGGTACAGCGCGCCGGCCGCCTCGTTGAACCGGTAAGCGTCAAGGCTTTCGGCGACGGTCTCTGTCACCCGGCAGATCCCCGAAAGAATCCACCGGTCCGCGAGGGAAAGCGATTCGACTTTTGGAACCTTGAATTCAAAATCTGAAGCCGGCATATGCGACAGGGTCAGCCGGGCCGCGTTCCAGAGTTTGTTCACAAAGTGGCGATACCCCTCCACCCGCTTTTCGGACATCTTCACATCCCTGCCCTGAGCCGCAAAAGCGGCCAGTGTGAATCGAAACGCGTCGGTTCCATATTGCTCAATGATGGAGAGCGGGTCAATCACATTCCCTATGGATTTGCTCATCTTCTTGCCACCTTCATCCCGCACGAGGGCATGGACATAGACATCTCTGAACGGAACCTCCCCCATGAAATGGATCCCCATCATCATCATGCGAGCCACCCAGAAGAAGAGGATGTCAAATGCGGTGACCAACACCGATGTGGGATAAAAGGTCTTGAGAAGCGAGGTCTCATCGGGCCATCCCATGGTGGAGAAGGGCCAGAGCGCGGAACTGAACCAGGTGTCGAGCACATCCGTCTCCTGCACCAACGTCAACCCCTCACAATCCGGACAGATTTCGGGGGCCTCCATGGCCACTATCACCTTGCCGCACCCCTCGCATGTCCATGCCGGAATCTGATGGCCCCACCATATCTGTCGTGAGATGCACCAATCCCTGATGTTGTTCATCCACTCAAAATAGGTCTTGGCCCATGTGTCCGGGATTATCCGGGTCTTTCCGCTAATGACCGCCTCCATCGCCTTTTCCGCAAGGGGGCCGGCACTGACAAACCACTGTTTGGAGAGATTCGGTTCGATCACGGTTCCGCATCGGTAGCAATGGCCCACATTATGGGTGTGAGACTCGGTCTTCTCAAGAAGCCCCGCTTTTTCAAGGTCGTGGATGACCGCCTCCCGGCATGTGAAGCGGTCGAGTCCTTTGTACTTTCCGGCCTCATCCGTCATGAGGCCGTCATCTCCGATCACTTTGGGGGCCGGCAGGTTATGGCGCCTTCCGATATCAAAGTCGTTCGGGTCATGCGCGGGGGTCACCTTCAATCCCCCTGTGCCAAAAGTCATGTCCACATATTTGTCCTTGATGATCGGGATGTTCCTGTTCATCAGGGGAAGGATCACCTCGTTGACCCCGATGTCCGTGTAACGCTCGTCATCTGGATGGATGGCCACCGCTGTGTCGCCGAGCAGGGTCTCAGGTCTTGTGGTCGCCACCACAATCCCGCCTGAACCGTCGGGAAAAGGGTATCGGATGTGGTAAAGATGTCCGCCGAGCTCCTCATGCTCCACCTCAAGATCGGCCAGCGCGGTGTGGCATCGGCAACACCAGTTGATGATGTAATTGCCCCGATAGATGAGCCCTTCGCTGTACAATTGCACGAAAACCTTTCGCACGGCTCGTGACAGCCCCTCATCCATGGTGAATCGCTCCCGGTCCCAGTCACAGGAGGCACCGAGTCGTTTGAGCTGATGGATGATCTGGCCGCCATACTCTTCCCGCCATTTCCATACTCTTTCGATGAATTTCTCCCTGCCGAGCTGATCGCGGTCGGTCCCTTCCTTTGCCAGTTCCCTCTCCACAACATTCTGGGTGGCGATGCCCGCATGGTCCGTGCCGGGCATCCAAAGGACATTCTCCCCCCGCAGTCTTCTGTAACGACACAGGATATCCTGAAGGGTGTTGTTCAGCGCGTGCCCCATATGGAGGACGCCTGTCACATTCGGCGGCGGGATGACAATGGAGTAGCTCTTTTTTGCGCTATCTTCGCTCCCTGCGAACAGGTTCTCTTTTTCCCAAAATTCGTACCAGCGTTTTTCCACCTCATGGGGTTCGTACCCCTTGTCAAGCAAACTGCTGCTCATGGCATGCCTTTCTGACGTGAAACGTGAAGCATGAAATGCGAATTCACGCATCACGTCTCACGCATCACGTCTCACGCATCACGCATCACGTTCTCACGCATCACGTTCTCACGCATCACGTCTCACGCATCACGCAGGTTATAGGTCTTCATCCTCCAAATCTTCGAATAATACATCCTTTAACCGATCCATCTCTTTTGAAACCGCTTTTTCAATCACTTCGATAAGTTTGCTCTCTATTTTTTCAGAAAAGGCCTTCTCGGAAAATACCTTCTTTATGACTTGCTCCAGAATCATCTCCAACTGTTCAGGCGGGGGCAGGATATCGATTTTCGGAAATTCGGCCGCGTCCCGTACCCTAATGGCCTGCCCCATGATGGCCTGCTCATCCGCTTCCCTTGTTCCCTGTGCAATGTCTGGAAGGAGAATGGCTTCTTCATCTTCATCTTCATCTTCATTTTCCGATTCCGCTTGGGCTGATTTCAAAACGATGTCCATTTCCAACAGATCAAGCAGGTCTCTCTCCTGCTGACGGTCCTCCTCGGATTCATCTTCTGGTGGTATCAGATCCGATATGTCAGGTATCTCCGCGTCTGTTTCTTCATCTTCTGTTTCCTCATCTTCTGATTCATATTCTTCGGGTAATGTTGAGGCTTTGTTGAGCAGTTCAAAAAGATCATCATCAAAGTTCACCGGGGAATCATCTTCGTCTTCATATGCCTTGCCTGCCAAGTCAAAGACATCTTCTGTGGCCTCATCTGTTTCGGGTGTCTCTGTTTCTGAGGGTTTGCCGGGCATGAGAAAGTCAACGAGCGATTCCTCAATCTCCTCGGATTCTCTTATGTCCTTTGGGGCCTCTGATTCGTCAGCCACGTCCATCATGTCTTGGAGGTCAAAGAGATCTTCCGCCTCAAACGAGGATTTATCCCCCAAGTCAAGGATTTCCTCAAGGTCAACGGGTGTTTCATCGGATTCCCCTAAGGCCTCCAGTTCAATTGTCTTCTCAAGT
This sequence comes from Desulfobacterales bacterium, assembly GCA_029940115.1. Lineage (GTDB taxonomy): Bacteria > Desulfobacterota > Desulfobacteria > Desulfobacterales > 4be13 > JAOZRQ01. The sequence goes on along the minus strand of JAOZRQ010000122.1, from coordinate 540 downwards.
TCCTCTGGAGACTCCGGTTCAGGCAGATCAATTATCTCGTCAAGTTCAACAGGTGTTTCATCGGAAGCAGGAGAGAGACCTGCTTGATCTGTTTCATCTTCGGCCTCTTGTTTGTCGACCAAATCAATGATATCCTCAAGATCAACGGTCGTTTCAGGTTTGATTCCATCCAGTTCCTCCATGAATTTCGTTTCAGAAGATTTGTCTTCAAAGGTGAGGAAGTCGTCAATGTCAACAGGGGGGTATTCCGATTCGGGTTCCTTTATTTCCTCTGCGGCCTCCAGATCAATTATTTCTTCAAGATCAACTGCTGATATGTCCGATTCGGGTTCATTGAGTTCTGATTTGTCGGTCAGATCAAGAATGTCTTCAAGTTCAACAGGGGAGATGTCCGATTCGGGTTCGGTAAAATCAAGGATGTCTTCAATATCGGCAGAGGGGACGTCCAGTTCATTTGCCTCTGCTACAGCATCCGGCTTGTCAGTCAAGTCAAGGATGTCATCAATGTCGGCAGGGGAGACGTCCGCTTCGGCCTCGGGC
>JAOZRQ010000595.1:2102-4028 GCA_029940115.1 Desulfobacterales bacterium | reverse complement strand
CTCATCCGCGTTCATCCGCGGTTTGTGGGAGTTGTCCTCCCAAGAAAAATCCCGGAAAACTTTTGGCCGGGTACTTATGGCATCTCTTTCCTTCGGAGGAAGCCTCACAATCTCCCTTGCCGACACCCAGAAATCAGCCCAAAACATTCGTCGCACCTTTATGAAAATCTTTCCACATACCTTCCGCGGCACGCTGTTTCACCACGATACGAACATATTCCTTGAAAATGCCTAGGTCGGTGAGGTCCTCCTTGACCACGGATCCCAAGATGTTTTTGGCAATGTGCCCTGATGTCACATGGCTATCCCCAAAATAATGGGCCTGCAACGCGCTTTCAAACGCGACACTGATCGCCTCTGCTGTCGAAAGAACGGTGGATGTCTGTTTCACACTCACCCCTTCGGCAGTTTTCCCATCTCTCATCTCCCGGAACACCCGGCACAGCAGATCAAGCACTGGCGGCTCAATGGCAACCGGGATGGCATATTGTTGCATCAGCTCCTCAGTCCGTTGCTGCACAATCTTCACCTCAGTCTTGTGATCCCCGACAATCGGGATGTGGATGTAATTGAAGCGTCGTTTCAAGGCCGCAGAGAGTTCGTTCACGCCCTGATCCCGGGTGTTTGCCGTGGCAATCACATTGAATCCGGGCATGGCGTTTATCCGGTTCGCCTCGGGCAGTTCGGGAATGGCGATGGCTTTGTCAGACAAGATCGAAACCAGGGAATCCTGGACATCAGGGACACATCGGGTGATCTCCTCAAACCGCAGGATCGCACCGGACTGCATGGCGATCATTGTGGGGCTTGGGATCATGTTCTCAGGCTTGGGGCCTTCGGCGATGATCCGGGCGATGTTCCATGAATATTTGGTCTGCTCCTCGGTGGTTCCCGCGGTTCCCTGGATGGTCAGCGTGGAATCTCCGGAGATCGCCGCAGTCAGATGCTCGGACAACCAGCTTTTGGCGGTTCCGGGGTCCCCCACCAGAAGCAACGCCCGCTCGCTGGCCAATGTGACGATTGCCCGCTCCACCAGCGCGGCATCTCCAAAGAACTTCTTTGTGATGGCGACCTCACAGCTTTTCCGCTTGATCTTCGCCTTCACTGTCTCTCCGCCAAGTATGTAGGTGAGCACCGCCCGCGGAGAGAGCTTCCATGATGGCGGACGCGGGTCCTTGTCGTTCTGCCCCATCGCCTCAAGCTGATCCGCATACTGAATCTCAGCAGGCGCTCGCAATACTTTTGACTGATTGGAAGAATCTGTTTTCTTTTTTCTCGGCATAGTATCCTCAAAGGGGTAAAGTTAAGGGTAAAAAGTGGGCTGATGAAAATGTCAAAAAAAAGGTTATAAGAAAGGGCTTTTGAGCTTCCTTCTTATAAGCCATCCTTGTAGTTCCCAACCAGCATAAGCCCTTCTTATAAGCCATCCTTGTAGTTCCAAAGCCTCGATCCCTTTTCACAACTACTAAGGATGGTTATAAGAAGGGGCTTCGAGCTTCCTTCTTATAAGCCATCCCTGTAGTTCCAAAGCCTCAATTCCTTTTCCCAACTACTAAGGATGGTTTATAAGAAGGGAGCTTCCTTCTTATAAGCCATCCTTAGTAGTTCCCAACCAGCATAAGCCCTTCTTATAAGCCATCCCTGTAGTTCCAAAGCCTCGATTCCTTTTCACAACTACAAGGATGGTTTATGAGAAGGGGCTTTGAGCTTCCTTCTTATAAGCCATCCTTGTAGTTCCCAACCAGCATAAGCCCTTCTTATAAGCCATCCTTGTAGTTCCAAAGCCTCGATCCCTTTTCACAACTACTAAGGATGGTTATAAGAAGGATGGTTATAAGAAGGGGCTTCGAGCTTCCTTCTTATAAGCCATTCTTGTAGTTCCCAACCAGCATAAGCCCTTCTTATAAGCCATCCTTGTAGTTCCAA
>JAOZRQ010000595.1:0-2002 GCA_029940115.1 Desulfobacterales bacterium | reverse complement strand
TCCTCAGGCCTGAGGCCGGCGAGACGATCCTCAGGCCTGAGGCCGGCGAGACGATCCTCAGGCCTGAGGCCGGCGAGACGATCCTCGGGCCTGAGGCCGGCGAGACGATCCTCGGGCCTGAGACCGGCGAGACGATCCTCGGGCCTGAGGCCGGCGAGACGATCCTCGGGCCTGAAAGTCGACAATATCTCCTCGGGCCTGAACTTGAAGACCTTCAACACCTCCCGCAACGAGAACTCCGAGCCGATCGTCTCAAGCCATCCCTGCCTCATCTCCTCCCTCTCCTCGGGCGTCATGTTCAGCCAGTCCATGGCTCCTCCTTTCTCAAAAAATTTCCTTCGACCCTGACAGCGGCTTCCAGAGCGCCTTCATCAGCTCCTTCTTATAAGCCATCCCTGTAGTTCCCACACAGCCCTCATCTCAACTCTCCCCGTCCGACCCTGACAGCGGCTTCCAGAGCGCCTTCAGCAGCTCCTTCTTATAAGCCATCCCTGTAGTTCCCACACAGCCCTCATCTCAACTCTCCCCGTCCGACCCTGACAGCGGCTTCCAGAGCGACTTCAGCAGCTCTTTCCTGTCGGTATGGAGCGGATCAATGTTGTTTATCACGAGATAGACCGCGTTCAGGAGCTGGTCGGTGGCCAGGTCATCATCCCGCCGTTTTATGAATTCCCGGATCATCTCCTCAACATCCTTCGCGTCCTCTTCAAGATGGGCCTTGACGATCTCAGCCAATTGCTCCTCATCCGGGAGTTGCATGGTCACGCGCAGGCATCGCCGCAGAAAGGCCGGGGGAAATTCCCGTTCCGCGTTGCTGGTCATCATCACCAGGGGAAAGACCTCACACGGCACCCGCCCGCGTTCAATCGGAATCTTCTCGCCGTCATCATCGGGTGAGACCAATAGGGTCTCGTATTCTTTTTCTTCAGGCAGGCGGGCCAGCTCCGGGATCACGAATTCCCCCTCCTCGAAGATGTGGAGCAGGTCATTCGGCAGGTCTATGTCGCTCTTGTCAATCTCGTCAATCAGGAGGACCCGGGGGCGGTCTTTGGCCGCAAAGGCCGTGCCCAGAGGTCCCAGGCGCAGGTACCGGCTGATATCCGGGAGTTCGTGCATCTCCTTCCCCAGAGACGGGTCCTTCAGCAGGGCGATCTCATACTTGTATTTCTCCAGGGACGCGTCCTGTAGGCGAGCCACCGCGTCATACTGATAAAGTCCTTCAACCAGTCGTTCATCAGTTTTTCCTCGTCGGCCAAGTACGCCTTGATCTGCTGTTCTGCATTCTGATCCATTTGGTTCTCCTTTGCAAATTGTCAATTGTCAGTACCGCGGGCAGTTTTTCTGCTCCTTTTGATTGGGATGGCGGATGTCGGCTCCGATATCCACCTCCGCCATTGCCTCGGAAATCACGGCATCATCTATTCCGTGCCTTTTGAGACTCTCGACGAAGTCAATCATCTTTGCGGTTCCCTCAAGTCGTTCCAAATCGGCCCGCAGGCCCTGTCCGACATATGCACGGATTAGTGGCTGGCAACCTGAAAATCCCAGGAGGGGGGCGATGCGTTCCAAATCGGTGACAACATCCTCCGGCATTCTCAAGCTGACCTCGATCATGGGACGGTCCCTGATGAGGCGTTTCCTGAGTTCACTGGTTCTCATAAAAACTCCTTTGTGATTTTGTGGTCCGTCGGGCCGAGATGATGCGGAAGACATTCTCCCCGCGCATGGTATAGACTACATACAACAGTTTCCAATCTGTGGTGAGCCCGACAATCGCCTCCCGGAATTCGCCATTCTGTTCCTCCACATCCGTCGCCTGCATGAACGGATCAAAAAAGACTTCGGATGCTTTTTCAAAGCTGATGCCATGTTTCCACAGATTGTGGGATGCTTTCTGAATGTCCCACTCAAAACGGACATTCTGCAAAGTATAATAAAAATTCATATTGATAGAGCTTTCAACATAATCCTTGTCAGCTCGGAGTGCAAAGCCTGCCTTGCG